>CBDULG010000117.1:0-8694 GCA_965367985.1 uncultured Rhodocyclaceae bacterium | reverse complement strand
ATCTTGTCGTAACGCGCCACGCGGTGCCCGCTGTCGTCGTACACCAGCGTCGCGTTGCGCACCTTGCCGGCATCGGTGCTGACCAGCGGTACCGTACCGCCGATCAGCCACACGCCGTGGCGCTGCGCGGCATCGCGCAGGAAGTCCTGGATCGGCCCTTCGCCGTCGGCCTCACGCACCCGTACCTTGGCTTCTTCGTCATTGCTGATCAGCGGAAAATATTCTGGCAGCGCGATCAGCCCGGCGCCGGCGTCGGCGGCCTCGGCAATCAGCCGGCCGGCGACCACCAGATTATCCTCCACCACCGGGCCGGAGACTGTCTGGATGGCGGCAATACGGTACCTGCGAACATCTGCTTGCATATCATCGACTCCGTGTGGCTGCCGCCGGCGCGGTGTCCTGCGGCAACGCCGCGCGGTCGACCTTCTCGACCTTGGGATCGGCCCAGGTGCCGGTCACCGAATACTGGAAGGCGAACAGTTTCTCCACCGGATCCTGCAAGGCCTTCTGCACCAGGTAGGTCACCACGCCAGCCACCGGATTGATCGCCCCGACCGCCGCGCCCACGGCAATCGATTCGCTCAGCGTCGGCTGCACGAACACCATCAGATCCTGCGTCTCGTCGGGCACGCTGGCCGACCCTCGCATAAAAACACGCGCAGCGGGGCCGCGGATTTCCAGCGGATCGGTGCGCAACACGCCCTTTTCCACGTCGATGCTACCGGAAATGCGATCGAAGGCGAATCCTTCGCTGAAGACGTCACGAAAATCGAGCGTGATGCGCCGCGGCAGCGACTGGAGGCTCAACACGCCGAGCAGACGCCCGACGCCGGGATCGAGCTTGCGGAACTGCCCCGATTCGGCAAGTAGCGTAAATTGACCGCTGAGCGTGTCGTGGTCGAGCTTGGTTGGCGCACCCTGCCAGCCGAGCTTGCCTTCCATCCTGGCCGTGCCGCCGCGCACCGCGTCCGGGTAGCCAAGACGTTTCAGCAGCGCACCGGTGTCCGGCGTGGTCAGCACGAAATCTAGATCGGTGCGCATCGGCGCCTTGGCCTGCCACACGCCGCTACCGGTGAGTTCGCCTTGCTTGCTGCCGAGCGCGAGGCGGTTGAGGTGCCACAAGCCGCCACGATTGACCGCTTGCAATTCCAGCCGCCCGAGATCGAGGCCATGCATGCCGAAGCGCTCGGCGACGACGTCGAGCGCCGGCAGCGACTCGACGACCTCGGGCACACGCTCCTCGGCGCTACTATCATCTTCCTGCGCCTTGCCGAACATGAGCCGCGAGAAACGCGCCCGCACCGCACCCGCATCCTGCTGCGCCCACTCCACATTGCCTTCGGCTTCGAGCGAGCGAATATCCGCCGCCCAGGTGCCGCCGTCGCGCCGCGCGTCCACGACGAGATCGTGCAAATTGAAACCAAAGGCGGCAAGGTGTCCTGTCTGCAACGCGATGCCTGCCAGTGGAAGCGATTCGCCCGCCACCGATTCGCCGCCGCGCATCACGCCGCGCCAGGCGTCGAAATCCAGCTCTGGCTGATTGATCGACACCATCAGGCCGCTGCTTGCACGGCGCGCTGGCGCGCCGACCCCCAGCCCGCCGCGCAGGCGTTGCCAGCCGCCCGCGTCGCGTGGAACGTTTGCCTCGAGGGCAGCAAGGTCGCCGAGCGTGGCTTTGATCTGCGCATTCTGATCACGCGCAAAACTAAGATTCACTGCGGCTGGCAAAGCGTCGGCGGCGGATTTGTTCAAGGGCGCCGGCAGGCTGGAGGCCACGCCGGAGAGTGGCGCATCGATGCGCACCGTGCTCTGACCACCAGTCACCTCGACGCGCGCCGTCCAAGGCGTTTCGCCCGAGAGGTGCGCCAGCCAGGGCCACCCGTAGTGTGCCTGCGCGGCGGACGCCTGCGCCGCACCGTTGGCTTCGAACACTACCGCACCGTCTCGCCCGGTGCGCGCCGACACCGCCACCGGACCGCCAAGCAACGTACCGCGCGCCTCCGGAATGGTGAGCGCCTCGGCGGTAAACTCCACCCGCCCGGCGGCGCGCTCGAGGGGCGCCAGCGCGGGCACCACGGTGAGGCGATTGTCGGCGAAGCGATAGCGCCCATCGACGGCGCTATCGTCGAGACGCAGCAGCGGCAGGACCAGTGTGAGGTCGAGCGCGCCGGTGCCCTCGGCGCGCATGTCATCGGTAAAACCGTTGATGCGATTGCGCACCGGGCTTTCGCTGACAAAGCGCAGGAAGTCGGCGGTCGCCCCCGCCGCTTTTCCGGTAATCGTCAAGGTCTCGTCGCTATTTCCGAGCACCGGAATTTCAGCCACGACCTCACGCAAGCCCACCCCGAATATCTTCCCTGCGCTTGCCGTGATCTGCATGGTGGCCGCCTCGAAGCGCAAGCCGCCCTCGATATCCTCGATCGCCGGCCAGCCGCTGACGTAATCGAGCCGCCCGCCGCTGAATTGGCCGGTGATCAGGAAGGTGCCGCTGCCGTCGGTAAACGGAAACCGTTGCAGCTCGCCCTCGAGCCGTAAGCGCACGTCCCGCGCGTCGGCGGCGGTGATGCTGCGCTTGAGCCAGTCGCGTGTGTTCTGGTTGATCACGCGCGGCATATAGCGCCACACCGCCGTGCCGTCCGCTTCTTCGAGGCGTGCTTGCAGATCGATGTATCCCGGTCCGTCGGCGCTGAGCAGATAGTGCCCCGAAGCATCGCCATGCGCATCGCCATTGGCGAAGCGCGCCGTATCGAGCGTGATCTGCGGCTGGCCATCGCGGCGCGTCCAGCCGCCTTCGGCAACCAGCGAGCCGAATTCGAGCGGCGCGATGAACACTGCCGGCACGGCCATTGTGACGCCGTCACCCTGCACGCGGAAACGCCCTCCCGACGCGTCGCCTTCGATATGACCGTTCAGTCCCGCGAGGCCCGGCATACCGTCCCGTGCCTTGAGGCCGATATCTTCGAAGTCAGCGCGCAACTGCCACGCGGTGAGTTCTTCGCTGCTGCGCGTCCATGACCCGTCTACGTCGCGAAACGCGCCGCGTGGCGCCACGTCGGCGAGACGTTCGCGCATCACCGCATCGAGCGGCAGATGCGCCGCCAAGGCCGACAGCACGGCGACGTCGAGCTGGTTGGCGGTGAGGCTGCCATTGCGGGACGCGTCGTCGCTTTCGAGGACCAGGTCGAGATCGGTCGGCTCGACGCTTACCCGCCCGCCTTCGCCCGCTTCCGCCTCGGCATGGGTTTCAGCAACCAGACTCAATGCCCGTGTCGACACTGCCAGACGTCCGTTGCCGCGCTCAACCGACACCCGGCCGGCGACTTCATCGAGCCGCAGCGGCGGCAGGTCGTCGCCCAGCCGAACCTTGGCTTCGCGCAGCGCGACATCCGCGGTGACCGCCGCGATCCGTCCGCTGTCGAGTTGCGCCCAGGTCGTGACATCGCCGTGCCCGGCGAGTTCGCCGGGCAGATCGACCCACGGCGCCAGTGCGGCGAGCGATGCGGCGCTCACCTGCCCGTACAGCGCGCCCGACCATTCTCGAACAGGGACGCTCGCGTCCGCGCGCAGCTCGGCGCGCACATCGACGGCATCGGCGATCTGCCCTTGCGGGATGAAGCGCAGCGCGGCGCGGTGATGGGTGAAGCCTTTCACCAAGCGAAGATCGGCTGCCTCGAGCGTAAGCGGCGGCGCGGCACGATGTGCGTCCGACCAGATGACGGTTGCCTTGCGAACGACGATCTGCCGCTGCGCGAGCAACCAGCCCAGCGCACGGCCGTCACCGGCCCCGGGATCGAGCGCAATACCGGCCACCGACATCGCGCCGCTGGCATCGCGCGCGACGTGCAAAGTCGGTTCGCCGATTTCAAGCCGGTGGAAGTACGGGGTGAACTTCAGCAAGGAAGACCACGCCAGCGTGGCGTCAACCTGATCGAGTCGCAGTGCCGGCGCGCCCTGCGGGCCATCCAGCGTGACCTGCCGCAGATGCAGGCGCGGGCGAAATGCAGACCAGTCGGCCTCGATCGCGCCGATCGTCACCGGCACGCCGAGCGCCGCCGAGGCCTGCTGGGCAATATCGTCGCGCCAGCGGTCGATGTCCGGCAGCAGCGCATAGCGAACGACCAGAAAGGCACCACCGACGACGAACCAGGCGAACAGCAGCAGGCGCCAGGTCAGCGCCGCAATAGCGCGCCCACGCCTCTTGGTTGATGCCGCCGAGATGTCCGCTTCAGGCGAAGTGGCCGGGATTTGCGTATCCTGAGAATGTGTCTGCATTGAGGGAATCAAGCGCCGTGACGGACACGGCGAGACGCTTGGCCGGTACGGCCATGCATCCCGACATGCCGCACAGCGAATCGCGAAAATGAGATCGCCATATTAACAAGCGGAATTGCCATGTCCCTCATCGATGATGCGACTCTGCCCGCAAAGGTGCGCGAGGCGCAGGCCTGCTCGCGTTTCCTGACCCACATGCTGGCGAGCCGGCCGTGGCTGGCCGAAAAACTGGCCGCCCACCTCGACGCGCCGTTGGACACGGAAAGCATGACGGCGTTCGTGCAGCCATTGACGCTCGATCGCGACAGTATGCGCGAGGCCTTGCGCAAGTTGCGCACCTGGGTGCTGTGCCATCTGGCGGTGCGCGATCTGGCCGGCGACGCCGATCTGGCCGAAGTGACCGAAACCATGAGCGCGTTCGCCGACCTGGCAGTAGGCGTCGCGCACGATGTCGAGCGCGCCGCGCTGGTGAAGAAGTATGGCAAACCGCTCGGCCCGGGCAGTTGGGTGCAGGAACTGCTGATCATCGGCATGGGCAAGCTCGGCGGCCGCGAACTGAACGTGTCGTCCGACATCGATCTCATCTTCGTATACCCCGAAGACGGCGACACCGGCGGCGCCAAGGTGATCAGCAACTTCGAATTCTTCGAACGCCTGGGCAAGCGCATTATCCAGGCGCTCGCCGAGATCACCGAACATGGCCAGGTGTTCCGCGTCGACATGCGCCTGCGTCCGCACGGCGACTCCGGTCCGCTGGCGTGCAGTTTCGACATGCTGGAGAACTACTTCATCACCCAGGGCCGCGAATGGGAGCGCTACGCCTGGATCAAGGCGCGCGTGATGCGGGGCAAACGCTTTGACGAACTGGAGAAGATCGCCCGCCCGTTCATCTTTCGCAAGTATCTCGATTTTGGCGCGATTAACGCCATGCGTGATCTGCACAGCCAGATTCGCCGCGAAGTGACGCGCAAGGATCGCGCCCACAACATCAAACTCGGCCCGGGCGGCATCCGCGAGATCGAATTCATTGCACAAGCTTTTCAGCTCATACGCGGCGGGCGTGATCGCGATTTGCAGATCAAGCCGACGCTCAAGGTGCTCGACGCACTGGTGCTGCATGGCACACTGGCCTCGACGGTCGTCGACAAGCTCAAGGCGGCCTATGTTTTCTTGCGCCGGCTCGAGCATCGTTTGCAGTACCTGGACGATGCACAGACCCACGACCTGCCCGAATCCGCAGACGACCGGGCGATGATTGCACGAGCGGCGGGCTTCGCGGACTACGCCGCGCTGCTCGTCGAACTCGACATGCACCGCGCGGCCGTCAGCGCGCATTTCGACGCCGTCTTCGGCGATCCGGCCAAGGAGGGCCACGCCCTCGACAGCATTTGGCAGGACGCGGACGAGATCGAGCGCATCGTTCCGACACTCGAGGAGCTCGGATACGCGGACCCCGAACGCGCCGCCCGCCATCTCGTCACTCTCAAGCGCGGCGCCCGCTACCAGCAGCTGCCTACCAATCTCAGGACACGCTTCGATGCGCTCATTCCGCGCGTCGTGGACGTCGCCGCGAATCATTTGTCGCCCAACGAGACGCTCAGCCGCTGCCTCGATTTCATCGATGTCATCGGCGGCCGCGGCGCCTACCTTGCCATGCTTCAGCAATACCCAGAAGCACTCAAGAAAGTCGGCGACCTGGTGTCCGCCTCACGCTGGGCAACCCAATATCTGTCGCGCCATCCGATTCTGCTCGACGAACTGCTCGACCCGCGCATTCTCTCCACGGCGCCGGACTGGTCCACGTTTCGTGACGACCTTGAACGGCGGCTCGCGGAGGTCGATCCCGACACCGAGCGCCAGATGGACATCATGCGCGAACAGCATCACACCCAGGTGTTTCGGCTGCTCGCGCAGGATTTGGCGGGGGTAGTGAGCGTCGAGCAACTGGCCGATCATCTCTCGGCGCTCGCCGACCTGCTGCTCGATCTGACCATTCCCCTGTGCTGGCGCAAGCTGCGCAAACGCCATCGCGACGACGCGCCTGCGTTTGCGGTGATCAGCTACGGCAAACTCGGTGGCAAGGAGCTCGGCTACGCTTCCGATCTGGATATCGTCTTTCTCTTCGATGACCCCGACCCGGACGCGGCCGAGCATTATGGCCGCCTCGCCCAGCGTATCAATAGCTGGCTGTCGAGCCGGACCGCCGCCGGCACGCTGTTCGAGACCGACTTGCGCCTGCGACCCAATGGCGACGCCGGTTTGCTGGTCAGCACCATCGACGCGTTCAGGAAATATCAGCTCGAATCGGCGTGGACCTGGGAGCACCAGGCGCTTACGCGAGCACGCTTCTCGGCCGGCGACAGCCGAGTCGGCGACGCTTTCGAGGCCATTCGGGTCGAGGTCCTGCGGCAACCCCGCGAGATCGCCACCTTGCGCGACGAGGTGATCGCCATGCGCAAGAAGATGATGGCTGCGCACGGCAGCAAGGACGAGTACTTCGATCTCAAGCACGACCCGGGCGGCCTCGTCGACGCCGAGTTCATCGTCCAGTTTCTCGTCCTCGCCCACGCGCCCCGGCACGCAGCGCTGGCCGGCAACCTGGGCAACATCGCGCTCTTGCGCATTGCCGGCGAACTCGGCCTGATTCCTGCGGAGTTGGGTGTGCGCGCGGGCGACGCCTACCGTGAATTGCGCCGCCTGCAACACCGGCAGCGGCTCAATGAAGCGGCCGCCAAGATAGCGCCGGATAAAGTGACCGAGGCGCGCAACGTGATTGCAGCGCTTTGGTCAACGGTTTTTGGCGAAAACGGACGCTGAGCTGCGCAACCGAAAACAGCGGCAAAATAGAAAAAGCCGCGGTTCAAAACCGCGGCTTTCTCAAGAAATCTGTGGTCGGGGAAAGAGGATTCGAACCTCCGGCCCCTGCGTCCCGAACGCAGTGCTCTACCAGGCTGAGCTATTCCCCGACGAAGTCTCTCGCAGCCCTTATTTCACCTCGCCTCAGTGATCCCTGGCAACTGCAAAGTCCGGCAATTCTAGCAAACGATCCTTGAATTGGGAAGCCGGCAGATCGACCAGTTCAGCCATCGCCAAGCCGGCCTCGCGGCGCGCGAATTCACGCGTCGCATCGAGTGCGCCGGTATCCATGATGGCTTGGTGCACCTGCGGAAAAAACTCGCGCCCACCCGCCTCGATCGCGTGGCGCACGGTTGCCGCCTGCGCCGGACTGCCGTGCAGCATGACGTGTATCAGCGGTAGCGTCGGCTTGCCTTCGGCTAGGTCATCGCCGAGATGCTTGCCAGTTGCCGCTTCGGCACCCGAGTAGTCGAGCACGTCGTCGATCAGTTGGAAGGCGGTGCCCAAATGCATACCGTAGGCGCCGAGACTGTCCTCGAGGCCGCGCGGCGCGCCGCCGAGTATGCCCCCGAGACGCGCCGCGGCCTCGAACAGCTTGGCCGTCTTGTAGCGGATCACGCGCAAGTAGTCATTGACCGAAACGTCGGCCTCGTGACAGTTGAGCAGTTGCAGCACCTCGCCTTCGGCGATGGTGTTGGTGGCATCGGCGAGCACTTCCATGATGCGCATTTCGCCAACCGAAACCATCATCTGGAAAGCGCGCGAGTAGAGAAAATCGCCGACCAGCACCGAGGCGGCGTTGCCGAACAGCGCATTGGCTGTTTGTGCACCGCGGCGCAAGTCCGATTCGTCCACCACGTCGTCGTGCAGCAGCGTCGCTGTGTGGATGAACTCGACCACTGCCGCCAACTCATGGTGCTGTCTGCCCTCGTACCCCATGGCGCGCGCGCAGAACAGCACCAGCGCGGGACGCAAACGCTTGCCGCCGCTGTTGATGATGTACTCGGCGACCTGCCGGATGAGCACGACTTCGGAGTGCAATCGCTGGCGGATGACCGCATCGACGGCCGTCACATCGTCGGCGATCGAGGCATAGAGTTGCTGGACAGACAAGTTGAGCCGCGCCGGTCGAGAAAAAAAGCGATGGTATTGAGGGCATGCTGCGCCGTCAAGCGAGCACATCAAGCCAACGCGATTGAACGCCCGATTGCGCCAGCCACACAACCGCGCACCCGCGTACCAAACCGCGCAAAGCAAATTGTCGCGACCGCGCGGGCTCCGCAGCAATAGTGCACCGCCGCATTCCGCTTGCGCGCGCGCCACATCGTGTCAGCGAGACAACAGATTCCAGCCATCGGGCTGGTCGGTGATCACCGCGTCGAGCCCACGGGCGAGCCATCGCACGCCACGTTGGACATCGTTCTCCGTGTAGCAGGCAAGGCCAAGCCCAGCGGCATGTGCCGCTTCGATCAACGTGTCGTCGACGCGCTCGACGTCGACCACGATCGCGACACAGGCCATGCCGAGTGCGACCTTGATGCCGTCGTCCGGCACAGTCTCGTAAAG
>CBDULG010000116.1:0-8775 GCA_965367985.1 uncultured Rhodocyclaceae bacterium | reverse complement strand
CCTTATCGGGCGTGAACGCGAAGCCCACGTAGCCCGGATGCAGCGCAGCGGAATCGGGGGCTGTCCGCCGACCAACCCATGATTCCCGGATTCCGCTTCGCTGCATCCGGGCTACCTCCCTAACTCACATCCCGAGCACACTCGCCCTCCGTCGCGCCAACCGAAGGATGCGGCGGCCGGATCAGGGGCTTCGCTGTTTGAGCCCGCAGGGCGAGTTCGCGAAGCACCCCGCCCGACGCATCCGCAGGGCGGGCATCGCCGCAGGCGACGCGACGGCGGGCCGCGCTTCTTTGCTTACTTTCTTGCGCGCACAAGAAAGCAAGTCGCCCGCCGGGGCGAGACCCGGCCGACAAACTGGCGTCGGAGGCCGACACCACCGCGCGCCGGCGCAAGCCGAAAACACCAGACCCCCGCGCTGATCGCGCAAGCCGGATGACGCAATCGCCGGACCACCCTGCGTGCACGTTTCCGCGTCGGACTCATCTGACCGGGAGTTAGGCGCCCGCTGATAGCACCCGATGCCCTGCCGGCGTAACGTCAATCGCGTTGCCAATGGCGAACGCAGGCTGTCTTCGCTATGCAACGCGTCCACCATGTCGGCCGGCTGAGCCATAACCAGAGGAGCATTCTCATGTTGATTTACGACAGACTTAAGCAGGACCACCGCGTCCAGGAGGAGTTGGCCGAACGGCTGATGGAAACTTCGGGGGACACTGCCGAGCGACGCGAGTTGTATTCAAAATTCAAGGCCGAGGTGGAGTCGCACGCCGCGGCGGAAGAGCAGACCTTTTACGCCGCTCTGATCGCGGAACCCGATGGTCAGGAACAGGCGCGCCACAGCATCGCCGAACACAAGGAAGCGTCGGATCTCGTTGAAGCGCTTGACGCGTTGGAAATGAGCAACGGTGGGTGGATTCAGAAGTTCAAGAAACTCCAGGAGGAATTGAGCCATCACATCGAGGAAGAAGAGCGCGATGTATTTGCGCTCGCTCGAAAGTTGATCAACGAGGAACAGGCGCAACGCCTCGCCGAAGAGTTCGACGAACGCAAACGTGAGGAAATGAAGTAGGCTGGGGCGCAACGGGCAGCCCAGCGCCAGCTAGCCTATTGCCTTTCAAGGCGCGTTGGACTCCGCTGCGCTCAACCCAAGCGCTCCAACGCGTGTGTCGCGTACCGTCGCCCGGCTCCGCGCCACGCGGAGCATGCGGCGGGCGGATCGAGGCCCTTCGCTGTTCGAGACGGCGCGCGACTTTGTGAAGCAACCCGTCCGGCGCGTCCGCAGGGCGGGCATCGGCGCAGGCCACGCGACGGCGGGCCCCGCGCAAATCCATCGCGTCGCGACGGTCGCCCCCATTGTGGTCAAATGTCAGCTCTTGGCTGACCAAATCAGGACGCGACATGGAACCCGTGAAAATACTCATCAGCCAGCTGCGTGAGATGGCGGTCGACATGATCGCGATGCTGCCGCAAGTGGCGATTTCCATCGTCGTCCTCGTGCTCACCTGGCTGCTGGCGCTGGCAGCGGGCGCCATTACGCGCAGCGTACTCAATCGCACCCGCTTTCGCGCCAGCCTCAAGAACCTGTTCGAACTGCTCGTCAAGCTTGGCGTGTGGGTGCTGGGCGTCATGATTGCGGCGATCATCGCCTTCCCAAATCTGACGCCGACCAAGATTCTCGCCGGCCTGGGCATCGGCTCGGTGGCGATCGGCTTCGCCTTCAAGGACATTTTCGAGAACTTCCTCGCCGGCATCATCATCCTGCTGCGCCGCGAGATGCGCATCGGCGATTTCATCGAGTGCGAGGGCCTCGAAGGCAAGGTGGAGAAGATCCTGGTGCGCGAGACGCATGTGCGCCAGACGGACGGCCAGTTGGTCATCGTGCCCAACAGCGTGCTGTTCAAAAATCCCCTGACCATTCGCACCGATCTCGAACAGCGCCGCACGACGATCATCTGCGGTGTCGCATATGGCGAAGACGTGGATCAAGCGCGCGAGGTCATCAGCAAAGCTGTCGAGGGCTGCGCGAGCGTGATCACCGGCGAGCGCCCGGTGCAGATCTTCGCGCAGGAGTTCGCCGATTCGTCGATCAATTTCGAGATCACCTGGTGGACCGGCTCCCAGCCCGTCGATATCCGGCGCTCGCGCGATGAAGTCGTGAGCGCGGTCAAGCGCGCACTCGACGACGCCGGCATCGAGATCCCCTTCCCCTACCGTACACTGACTTTCAATTCTCCGATCCCGCTGGAGCAGGTCGCTCAGCGCGAATAGGCGAAGATCGCGGCGCCCCGGCCTCCCCGCCCAAATCCGATACTTCTACTTCGACGGCCTCACATGACCGGCATCAACGCATTGTTCTTTTTCGCGGGGCTGCTGCTGTTTATCAGTGTGCTCGCAAGCACCGTGTCGGCGCGCCTCGGCTTGCCGCTGCTGCTGCTGTTCCTGGTGATCGGCATGCTGGCCGGCGAGGACGGTCCGGGCGGCGTGGATTTCGACGATTTCTTCATCGCCTCGATGATCGGCCAGCTCGCGCTCGCCGTGATTTTGCTCGATGGTGGCTTGCGCACCCGCGTGAGCAGCTTCCGCGTGGCGTTGCGCCCCGCAGCGGTGCTGGCCACGTGGGGCGTGTTCGGCACCGCGTTATCGCTCGGCGTGTTTGCCACCTGGCTGCTCGAGGTCGACTGGCGGCTCGGCCTGCTGCTCGCCTCGATCGTCGGCTCCACCGATGCCGCCGCAGTGTTTGCCGTACTGCGCAACAGCGGCGTGCAGCTCAACGAACGCGTCAAGGCGACGCTCGAAATCGAATCGGGCGCCAACGATCCAATGGCGATTCTGCTGGTCACAGCGCTGGTGGAAATGCTGCTGCAGCCGGAAAAGGCCAGTGCCGAACAGTTCGGATTGATGCTGGTCATGCAGCTTGGCCTGGGCGCCTTCGCGGGATATGCCGGCGGCAGGGCACTGGCGGCCCTGATGGCCAGGTTGTCGCTTGCCGAAGGCCTCTACGCGCTGTTGATTCTTTCCGGCGGCCTGCTGATATTTGGCGCCACCAACCTGCTCGGTGGCAGCGGCTTTCTTGCGGTGTATCTGGCCGGGCTGATGGTGGGCAACCGGCGCAGCCATGCGACCGAACACGTGCTGCGCGTCATGGACGGCCTGGCGTGGCTGGCGCAGGCGTGCATGTTTGTCTTGCTTGGCCTGCTGGTAACGCCCTCGCAACTGGTCGAGCATGCCTGGGACGCGCTCGCCATGGCGGTGTTTCTCACGCTGGTTGCGCGGCCGCTGGCGGTAGCGATCGGCTTGTGGCCGTTTCACTACCGGCGCAAGGAAGTCGCCTACGTTTCATGGGTCGGCCTGCGCGGCGCGGTGCCGATCGTGCTGGCGATCGTACCGGTCACGCTCGGCGTGCCGGATTCGCGCCTGCTGTTCGACGTCGCCTTTGCGGTGGTGCTGTTCTCGCTGCTCGTCCAGGGCGCCACGGTGCCGCTCGCCGCGCGCTGGCTGAAGCTGGAAGTGCCGCCGCGCGACAAACCCGTGGACCGCCGTGAAGTGTGGGTCAGCGAAGAGGCCACGCTCGATCTGCTCGAATTCCGCGTGGCCGAGGGGGCGCGTGCCGAGGGGCTGCACCCGGAGCAGGCCACCGCAGACATTACCGCGGTGGGCACGCGCTGTGTCGCGCTGGTGCGCGACGGCCGCGTGCTTACGCTCGATGACGACACGCGCCTCGTTGCAGGCGATTCGGTGTGGTTCACAGCCGCGGACTCGCAGGCCGAGGCGCTGGCGCGCGCCTTTGGCCGGGGCACCGCGCACTTCGGCTCCCGCTCGGACTTCTTTGGCGAATTCGTCGTCAATGCGACGGCCACCGCGGGCGAACTGGCGCAAGCCTACGGGCTCGAGCTGAAGCCGGGAGAAGAAATTCTCGAACTGCACCGCTTCATGCGCCGGCGGCTCGGCCGGCGCGTGGTGGTCGGCGACCGCGTGGAGGTCGGCGCCTTCATTCTGACTGCGCGCGAGGTCGATCCGAACGGCCAGATCGTCGAAATCGGCCTCAAATGCCCGCAGCCCACGGGCGACGATCAAGCATAGCGGCCGGACAAATCTCGGCGATTCGGCGCCACCTCCGACGCGCCAGCGGTAACCGGTCAGCCGGTGCGCAGGCGCGCGTTGAGTTCATCGACGACTTCTGCCCAGTCGGCATCCTCGGCCAACTCCTCGCGCAGGAAGGCTGCCTGGGACGGTGACCAGAACGGCGCATCGGCCAACGGAATATCGCCAGCCAGCGGCGCATGCTCGGCAATGAACGCATCGATGCTGGCAGTGTCGTTCGGCAGGCCGAGTTGGGCAAAGACGGCAGACAGCGGATGAACGGGTTGCTCCATGGTTTTCTCCTGTCGGGTGAAAGCACGATGCGGCGGAGGCGCCGCTTTTCTACAGTGTGCCCCGAAATTTCCAGCGGAGCCACCACCGCGCGAGAAACCGCGCTTTCGCAATCACGAAGTCGAATCTATGCTTGTCTTAGATACGGCGATCCGCCCGGCACACGTCCTTGGTCCGCCGACCTGCGATGCACCGGGAGCTTGAACGACGGCTGTCAACAGGCCGCGACATCCGTCGGGGCGCCGCCCCGGCGTTACCGAGGAGAACGACCATGCCAACCTACATCGCGCTTTGCAACTTCACCGATCAGGGCATCCGCAATATCAAGGACACGATCGGCCGTGCGGAGGCCGCACAAGCCGCCGCGGCCAATTTCGGCGCTAGCATGACGAACATCGTGTGGACGCTCGGACACTATGATCTGGTCGCCACGCTCGATGCGCCCGACGACGAATCGGCCACAGCCTTCGCGCTCGCCGTCGCCAGCAAGGGCAATGTGCGCATGCAGACGCTGCGCGCTTTCAGCAAAGACGAACTCGGCGGCATTCTCGAGCGGCTGGGCTAAGCCCCAAAGCTGCTCCGAAACTCGCGCCCGTCAGTCGTTCGACGGCGTTTCGCTGTCGTTGTCGGGCGGCGTTGCCGAGGGAATGCGATAGCTCTCGGTTGCCCACGCGCCGATGTCGATCTGGCGGCAGCGTGCGGAGCAAAACGGGCGGAAGGCGCTTTCCGGGCGCCATTCGACCGGCTTGCTGCAGGTCGGGCACTTGACGACGCGGACGGCTTTGCGATCGGCATTCATGGCGACAGGCTACACAAAGAGAGTTCAAAGTCGACGTCTTGCGCGCACTTCTGCGGCCTGCCCGCCGGGTCGGGTTTGATGAAGCGGATATTGAGCACGTATTTGTTGGCGCTGATTTCCGGTACGGCCTGTGCTTCGTAGGCCACGCCGACCCGCACCAGTTGCGTGCGCTGTCCGCCCATCGTCAGTTGATAGCTGCCGGCCGAGGCGCGCTGCGGCGACGGCACCGCGCTGCCGCGCAGCAACCGCAAGACGATCGCCACGCCATCGCGAATGGGCAACAGCGGGCGCAACCAGCCATCCATGTCACGGCGCCGCGCATCGGCGTCACCGCATTGCCAGTAATGGTAGGAGGGCAGGTCGAACGGACAGGCGCCACCGGGTATCGCCGCGCGGCTGCGGATGCTCATCAGCCAGTCGTTCTCGCGCAGATAGTGGCCGACGCGGCCAGATACGGCGAGCAATCCGGCGGTCGCCTGTTCGATCTCCGACAGCGCGCCATTGAGCGCGATTTCGGAGATATCGGGGTTGTCACGGTAGCTCAGCAGTGTCTGGCGCTGGCGTTCGAGCTCCTGCACCAGATCGACCTTGAGGTCGGCGCGGCTGGCCACATCGAGCAACTCGAACATGCACAGCAGCGCACTGTGATGGTCGGCGCCATCATCGCCGCGGTGGAAATGCAAAATGCGGGCGAAGACGTCTTCAAGACGAAGCAGGCTGCGAATGCGCTCATTGAGGGGGTACTCGAAATCCATCACCGCGTGCGCCTGATCAATGGGCCAATCCTCCCTGTGAGCGCGGTCATTCTCGACACCGCGGCTGGACGCGCTCGCCCGATGAGTCATAGCCAACGAAGGCGAAATCGGCAGCGCTCACAATGACTTATCTGGCGGATCATAGCACAGCGAATTCGTCGCCTATGGCACCGTGGCAAGCGCCAGGTAGCGCGCATGCAAGGCGTCGACCTGGGCATATAGATGAGGCAGATCCGCGCTGTTGTCGATCACGTCGTCGGCCGCCGCAAGCCGATCGGCACGCGGAATCTGCGCAGCCATGATGGCTTCGACCTGCACCTTGCCCAGTCCCGAGCGCGCCTGCACGCGCGCCACCTGAATGTCCTCCGGGCAATCGACGACGAGGATGCGCGCGCACCGCGCACGGTAGTTGCCCGATTCGATCAGCAAGGGCACCACCAGCACCACGTAGGGCGCGTCCGCCGCGCTGCATTGGCGGGCGCTTTGATCGCGGATCATCGGATGCAGAATGCCCTCGAGCTGCCGACGCTCAGCCGGCGCGCCGAACACGCGCGCGCGCATCGCGGCGCGGTCGAGGGCGCCGTCGGCACCGATCAGGGCGTCGCCGAAAGCAGCGCGTATGGCCTCGATCGCGGCGCCGCCCGGCGCAGTGAGCGCATGCGCGATGAGATCAGTGTCGACCACGGCGGCACCAAGCGCGCCGAAGCGGTCGGCGGCCGCGCTCTTTCCGCTGCCGATCCCGCCGGTGAGGCCGACAATGTACGGCTTTTCGTCAGCGCTCATGGCCGGCAGCTCAGCCGGCTGCCGCTTGGCTCGCGGCTGGCCCAACTGCTCGCCCATTCCGACAGGCGATCGGCCGGCCCACGAACCTCGATGCGATGCACGGTTTGGCCGCGCGTGTCAATTTGGACGCCGCTCACTCCCATATTCGCCAGCTCTTGGCGTCGTTGTTCGGCCGATTCTGCCGATTTGAACAGGCCAAGCGAAATACCATAGGGGAAGGATCCGCGCTCGGGAATGATGTACTGGTCGGTGATGCCCAGCGCACGAAGCTCCGCCGATCGCTTCAAGGCCGCCGTCATGCCGTTCAGCGGCGGCAGCACCACCCACCAGGACTCGATTTCCGTGGATACCACGTCGCGCGTCTCGAACTCGCTTCGTGCGCGGGCGTCTTCGATCAGCGGCCGCGCGGCATCATCGGTGAGTCCGGCAAACGCCACACAGGCCGGCGGCGCGATCGCCATCGGCGCGGCGGGCGAACTGACGGGCGGCGGCGGCGCGGCGGCGGGTTCGGGCGTCTCAGGCAGTGGCGCGGGCGGTTCAGGGACCGCCGCTTCAGGCGTCGCCGGCTGAGGCGGTGCTGCATCGGCGCGCGCCGGCGCGGGTGCGCTTGTCTCCGGGGCCGATGTCGCCTCGGCCTGCGCGGCGGGCTTGGGCGGCGAAGTCACGGAGGGTGCAGCCGCCAACTCGGCCTTCTCGGGCGATTTGACCACCTCGGGCGATTTGACCACCTCGGGCGGCTTGACCACCTTCGGCGGCTTGACGACCTCGGGCGCCTCGGCCTTTTCGGGTGGCTCGGTCGGCCCGGACGCGCTGGGCGATGCTTCAGCCGGTGCGTCTGCCGCCGGGGGCGCGTCATTCATCGCAACCTCGTCGGACGGCAACACGCGGATACTTTCAGGGCGCAACTGATTAGTGATGCGTTCGGGTTCCCCGCGTGCAGTGCCCTCCCCCAGCCAGCCGCGCCACGCGGCCAGCGCAAGCACGTTGAGCAAAACCAGCAGAATGATGAGAAAGCGCAGCACAGGCTCGGATCCTCAACCGGCGCGGGCCGAACGCGCCGGCGCCAACGGCAAGTCGTCTGCCTTGAGGTTGAGCGACAGAGGGTTGAGCATGCTCGGGGCGTACTCGCGCCGACGGGTCGGAACATCGTTCGGGTTCATGAGCACGCGCATCGGCTCACTCATCGTCTCTCCCCAAGCGTTGGCCGCCCGCGCGGCGCGACGTCCGCCAGGGCGCGAGAGGGAGGCAAGCGCGGCCCCTGCTGCCTCAGTTGCCGCATGAGGCAACGCAATCCGGCGGCGTGCGATCAGGCGTGTAGCGCGTTCACCCAGCGAGTGATCGCCGTCGAAAGCTAAATATTCAATACACACAATAACTTGCCAAGAGCGATATGCGGCCAACTGCCGTTTTCCAGGATGATAGCCCGTACAACCTGTACGGTCGATTCACGCCGATTCGCCGCACGCCTGCACGATGGCGACACCTTCGAGCACCAGATTGTCGATGCGGCGCAGCGGGATGTCGAGCAAGTGGGCGATGGCCTGCGCTGCACCGCCACCGAGCAGGCATTGCGCCGCGGGGAGCGTGGCGACATGGCGAAACATGCGTTCGATGGCCCCCACCTGGGCGTGCAGACAGCCCATATGGATGGCATCGGCGGTGCACGTGGGCAAGTCGACGCGGTGCCCCTCGGCGAGGCGCAATTGCGCCGTGTTGCCGGCCAGTGCCCGCTTCATGAGGTCGATCCCGGGCGCAATCAGGCCACCGTGAAACACGCCGTGGTGGTCAAGTACGTCGATCGTGGTGGCGGTGCCGGCAGTCACCACCAGAGCGGCGCCAGTGTGCACATGGCGCGCACCGATGAGCGCCGCCCAGCGATCGGCTCCGAGCTGATTGTTATCGTAGCGGCTGACCACCCCGCAGCTGCGCTCGGTCGGACGCAACCAGCGCGGCGTCAGCTTGAGCGGCGCGACGGCCCGCGCAACACGCGTCGCCGCCTGCTCGCCAGCGACATTGACGCCACAGACGGCATCGATTCGTCCAAGCGGCGGCAGCATCTGGGCGAAA
>CBDULG010000115.1:0-8791 GCA_965367985.1 uncultured Rhodocyclaceae bacterium | reverse complement strand
GTGAACAAGTAGAAGCCGCCTTCGCGCTCGACACCCTTGTTGATTGCCTTGAGCCGGTCGCCAAAGCGGCTCTGCACCCAGTCGCGCAGCAGGAATCGCGAGACCAGGAAAGCCAGCGTGGCGCCGATGCTCGAGGCGAAGGAAACGATCAGCACGCCCCACCACAAGCCGAACACGGCGCCGGCTATCAGCGTCAGCACTGCAGCACCGGGCACCGACAGGGCGGTGACAGCGACATAGATGGCAAAAAAGACGCCGGCCGCCGTGCCGGGATTCTCCGACCGATAGGCTTCTATCGCAGCTTGCTGGCTTTTGAAGTAATCGAGGCTGAAGAAGCGACCGAGGTCGAAGATGAAATAGCTCGCCACGAGGACGAGAAGGAGGACAACAAGTCCGAGTTTTTTCTTGTTCATGCTGGGCGGCGCTCCGCGCTTCGATGGGGGTCGTAGGGGGTGAAACTGCGCGCTTCGGGTTCGGCGCGTGTGATCAGACAGACCGCTCAGGGGTCAAAAACCTGACACCTTTCGCGTTGCACAATGGCGCGTCGGCGGGAATTGTGTTTTGTGCCGCGCACAAAAATCCCGTAGAATGAATGCCTTATGGAAGCGTCGCGGCATTTTGCGCGTCGCATGGCTGAATCAGCAAACCGCCGGCGGTGCCATCGTCCTTTCCGGCGCATGATGCGCGCTTAATTTGGCAAGACGCAATCGTCGGGGCAGCCCGTCAGCAGATGGCCTGTTGCCGGTCTGGCCGCTGGTCAGGATCTACGTCGCCGGCGAACGCAACAACGCCGGCCCGCGATTCGCGCACAGGTATTCGCGCGCAGGTATCGGTCTTCGTGCAGCGCCATTGCGCGCCGTGATCGATCGAAAAGATTATTCAGGAGAATGAAATTATGGCTAAGGAAGATCTGATTCAATTCGAAGGCGTCGTCGAAGAAGTGCTGCGCGACGCCCGTTTTCTCGTCAAACTCGACAATGGCATGGACGTCGCTGCGTATGCCTCGGGCAAGATGCGCAAGTTCCGCATCCGAATTCTTGCGGGTGACCGCGTGACGCTGGAGATGTCGCCTTACGACCTGTCCAAGGCGCGCATCTGTTTTCGTCACAAGGAAACCCGCCGCAGCCCAGCGCACTGAGTTCGGCACGCATACGAAAACAAGCCCGGCAAATGCGCCGGGCTTTTTTTATGTTGGGGTCTTCGCCGGAAGGAAGAGCCGTCGCTGAACAACTCTTTCTGGCGCAGCGTTTGTACAGCGATCCACCCGAATGACAGCGGCCAATCGACCGACGAAGCGCAGGCCTCCGGGGCGCGGCCGAAACGGCGGGGGAGTGGGCGGGCGAATGCGCTCAGGCCGCGACAGGCAGGTCGCTCAACAAGGCCGCACGCACGGTATTTTCAACAAAACGGCGAATCAGCGCGGTATCGGGAACCGGCTCCAGATCGCGGGCGGTCGCCACGCGGCCCGTCTGCCGTACTTCGAGCGCACCGCTGTTTCCGGTTGCGAGCACGTACTCGCCGCCACAGTTGCGGCAATGGACGATGTCGCCGGCGTGTTGATCGCGGCGCGCGACAAGCGTCGGGCCGCACATCGCGCAGTGGTGAAGGGGTGTGCCGTCATCGCTGTGGCCGACGATGTGTTTCAGCATCCCGGCTTCAGCAAGGTCGAGAAAATGTTCGCCGAGCCGGCGGTCGAAGCGTGTTCCGAGATTTTCGCGAATGAAGCTCAGCGCCGCGTCAATGGGCATCGCCTTGCGATACGGGCGCGCACTGGTCAGCGCGTCGAATGTTTCGCAGATGGCGACGATGCGCGCATCTCTGGGGATATCGTCTCCGCGCAGCCCCTGCGGGTAGCCGGTGCCGTCGACGCGTTCGTGGTGTGATCGAACCGCCTCCTGGGCCAGGCCGGCCAGCGGGTAGTTCGCGAGCAGGCGCGCACCGACCGCGGGATGGGTCCGCATGATTTCGCGCTCGTCCTCGTCGAGCCCGGTCGGTTTGCGAAGGATGCTCTCCGGAATGGCAATTTTCCCGACATCATGCAAGAACGCGCCGATCGCCACACGATGGGTTTCGATGGCGCTCATGCCGATGCGGCGCGCGAGCATTTCGGCAAGGCGCGAAACGCGCCACAGATGACCGCCCGTGAAGGGGTCGCGCGATTCAATGGTGCACGCCATCATGAGCAGGGTGGTGAGTGCGGCACGGGCGTTTTTCAGCTCGGGCTGGCATTTGCGTGAAAGGGGCCAGAAGGGCATGGCGTGGGACTCCGAAGTACGTCTGCCTCGCAAGCCGAGGCACCAAATGCATTATCGAATGTGCCAACGCGTGATTAAGCCTCCGCCCCCGTCGCTTCGTGACGGGATGCCGCTCGACCAGTGAATCCTAACGCTTTTTCAGGTGCCCGGCGCAGCCATGCTAAGGGCGTATCGCGGGCCGTGCGAAATGCGCGTGAAGTACGACACGTACGCTGCCGAGCCGGCCGGCCAGTTGCGCAGAAAGTGGTCGCGCCATGCAGCGCTGTCGTAGTGCAGCGCGAGCGCGTCGATGTGGTGGTCGCCGTGGCGCACGCCGTAGAGCGCTCGATGCGGTGAGCCCAGCGTGCTGATCCGGGTGATCACACCATGGTGGGTGTCGGAAAAATTTGGCATGCCGGCAGCGCCGTTGTTGATCAGCACCTTGCCGTCTGCAAATCGACGACACACCGGCAGGCAGGTATGACTGCTGGCGAAAACATCGACGTCGGCGGTGTCGAATCGATCGGCGCGCCGTTCCAGAAAGCCGGGCAGATCGACACGCGATACATCGAAATCCCAGCCGGCGAGCGAATCGGCGTCGCCGTGTACCACGCCGATGCGCAGCGCACCGACACGGTAGCGCGCTAACATCGGCAGGGCAGCGAGTCGTGCGAGCAGTGCCGGGTGGCGCAAAGCGGTGGCTCTGAGTTGGATGTGAATTCGGTTCGAGCGCTCGACCGTGGCGGCGTCGACCGACGCCGGGTAGGCACAGCCGCAACCGGCATCGTCGGCGTCCGGTTGCAGTTCGGCCTCGACGTTGCCGAGGATGGCGTCGTGTGCGAGTACGGCCTGGTTGATCGTGGCGAAGCCGGCGTCGTCGATATTGAACCAGTTGAAATCGCCGTTGAAGCACACCGTGACCGGGCCGTTTTCGGTGCCGAGCATCGCTTGCAGCGCGTCGAGCGCATACGGGTTGTCATAGAGGCCGCCGACCACATAGAGCGTGTCAGCCAGGCGCTCGGGCGCGGTCGCAAGCGCTGCAGCGCCATAGCGATAGCGCAGCGGGCATAAGCGGCCGGGCGTGCTCATGCGGTGGTGCTTGCGGTGGTGCTGCTGCGATGGCCAAAGGCGAGTGGCAGCAGAAAGCCCGCGGTACACATCAGCAGGCCATACAGATTGGTGCCCAGCAGCATCGCGTACTTGCCCTCGCCGATCGCCCAACTCGGTGGCAGTGCGCCCAAGGCAAGCAGCACGCCGAGCGCCATGCCGGTCCAGAACGAAAGGTGAAAGGACAGCGGTGAAAAGGCCACGTAGCGGGATAGCAGAAACACCGGGGCGAGTCCGATCACCATCGTGCCCGACAGCGTTGTCGCCTTGAGAATGTCGGTGCCGGCGATCATTGGCAGATTGCCGAGTACGGCGAACAGCGCCATCGTCACCACGCCATTGCGAATGGCACGGCCGCCTGGCGTACGCCCGGCGAGCAGCGGCAACTCATGGGCGACCGATTTGGAGAGCGAGGTGAAGGTGGAGTCGAGCGTCGATGCCGCCGAGGAAATCATTACCACGCTCATCGCGAAGAAGCCGGCGACGCCCATTGCCCGCGCCACCTGCGCTGGCACGTTGCTGCCGGTCGCAATGCCCTCCAGACGCGCGTGAACGCCCACCAGACTGAACGCGAGGATGGCGAAGAAGCCGAGCACGCCGGCCACCACAAAGGCGCGCAGCATGGTTTTTTCGCGCGTGATGAAGCCGCGGTCGGTCAGCACCGGATCGTGGAACGGGTAGGAAAGCACCTGCAACAGCGCGACGAGCAACAGATCCGCGCCGGCATCGAGCGAAAAACTACCTTCAGTCAGCAGCGCCACCGGGCCGTGCATCGGCACGATCCAGACCAGCACGATACCGAGGAACAACACAAAGATGATCGCCTGAATGACGTCGGTAAAGATCGAACTGCGCAGCCCGCCCTTGAGGCTGTAGAGCAATACGGCGGCGGTGAACAACAGTGCCGAGGCAATGAAGCCGAAGCTTCCGGCGTCGCCGTAATAGCCGCCGACCACGGCGGTGTTGCTCCACACTTCGTTGTACAGGCGTACGAGAATCGCGGCGGAGAACGCGAGCGCGGCGAGTCGGCCATATTTGCCGACCAGGAACGACACCAGCCCGGTCGCGCCTCCGCGGGTGCGCAGACGGTAGATCACCCAGCCGGCGAAGGGGATCGACAACCAGTAGGTGGCGTAGGCCAGACCGCCGACGATGCCGTAGGCCGCACCGAGGTTGGCGGCATTGGTCACCGACTTGGCGAAAATCCAGCTAATGAAGATGCTCATCATGAGCGACCAGGAGGCGGCCGGCCGGCCATTCGCGTCGGTGCCGCGAAAGAAGCCGCCTTCGTCCTGTGCGCGTGGCGAGACGAGGTACATGACGACGCCGAAGACGACCAGAAAACCCCAGAAAAACAGGCCCTGATATTCGCTGGCAGCCGACATGGCGCGTCCCGCTCCCGGTCTTCCGGAGACTCAGTCGAGTGCGCCGCCGCAGCTCGATCCTTGCCCCGCGGTGCAGCCGTAGCAGTGCCCGGCCACCTGGATTGCGCCGCCTTCGAGCATGTCGGCAGACACGTCGCGCAGGTGCAACGGACGTCCGCTGTCGTCTTCGCAACGCAGATCGAGCATCTGGTTGAAGTCGCAGTCGTACAGGTTGCCCTGCCAGTCGACGCTGATCAGCGAGCGGCACATCACACTGTCAAGATTGTCGTCATGGTGGGCCGACTGCAGCAGGCCCATGTACTGATTGAATCTGCCCTTTGACAGCAAGGTGGAGCCGAAGCGCTGGATGGGCATGTTGGTGATCGTGAACAGCTGATTGAAAACGATGCCGAAGTGCTCGTTCAGATAAACCTTGTAATCGGCTTCGAGTGCGGCCTGCGGGGGCGGTAGATTGGCCCCCTGGGGGTTAAACACGAGATTGAGCACGAGCGCGCTGTCCGCGTGGCCGTAGCCCAGCGCATTGAGCTGCTTGAGCCCCGCGATGCTGGCCTCGAATACGCCCTTGCCGCGCTGCGCATTGACGTTGTCTTCGAGATAGCAGGGCAGGGAGGCCACCACCTCCGCCCCGTGCTCGGCAAGGAACATGCCCAGCGTTTCCTGCCCGGGCTCAGTCAGGATCGTCAGATTGCAGCGATCCATCACCCGGCAGCCGCGTGCGCGTGCGGCGCTCACCAGCCGGCGGAAATGGGGGTTCAGTTCGGGTGCGCCGCCGGTCAGATCGAGCGTTTTCACGCCGGGATTGTCATCGAGAAAGCGGATGACCAGATCAATTGTCTCGCTGTCCATCTCTTCAGTGCGATTCGGGCCGGCATTGACATGGCAGTGCAGGCAGGTCTGGTTGCATCGATAGCCCAGGTTGATCTGCAGCGTGTCGATGCGGCGACGGTTGAGCGCGGGAAATTCGGTTTTGCGTAGCAGCGGCAAGGTGGCGAGCATGCGCCGTCTCCTGTGTCGGTTCGGGGCGGCCTGGCGGCACGCGTGGGTTGGTTGATCAATGTGACCAGCGAGCCGGCGCAATTCTTACAGTGCGCCGATGCGCGATACGCCTGCCAAGGCGCCTTGTCCGCGGCGCTGGATTTGGGCCGCGTGGGCAGGCAGTGTGGTCGCGCTCCAGCTCAGTCCTGCCAGCGACGCGGCGAAATCGCTGGCGCGCGGTGCGTTAGGGCGCGGTGGCGTGACACCGACCGGCTGAACGATACGCAGGGCCATGCTCTCCCCCGAGCAGCCGGCCGGCTTGCGGATGCCGAAGAGGTGTTCGTCGCGATACAGGATGAATATCGCGGCATACTGCACGCGGGCAGCCACCGGTGGGCATCGTCACAGCCGGTGAAGATTCGCGGAGGCGTCTCCAGCGCGTTGTGGTCGTTGACCGCCAGCGGGCGATCCAACCCATCGGACAGCGAGCGCGCTCCCGCCCTGCAGCTCAGCATGCGCCGTACCGGTCACCCGCGAACCAACTGCCCTCCAGGCACGTGCGCAAGGCGTTGCGCGCGCGATGGAGGATGACGTGGCAGTTGCTCATGGTGATCGACAGGTCGGCGCAGATCTCCTTGCTGTCCAGTTCGAGAATCTCCCGCATCATGAAGACGCGCGCCGTGTTGGGCGGCAGGTGATTCAGGCAGGCGTCGATCACGTCCCAGAATTGCTGTTCGCGCATTGCCGCTTCGGGATCGCCCCAGTCTTTCGGGCGCGAAGTTTTGACCCAATGGCTGCCGGCCCTGAATAAGGTATCGAATGCGCTGTCGAGGCTCTCGCCTTCGGCCGCGTAGTCGGATGCGCTCACCGTGCGTGCGCGCAGCTTGATCGCGTCGATGATGTTGTTGCGCAGGATGGTGAACACCCAGGTTTTGACCGAGGCGCGCCCGGCGTACTGGTGCGCCTTGTCGAGCGCGGTGATCATGGTGTCCTGCACCATATCTTCGGCAAGGTGGGCGTCGCGCAACTGCAAGGTGGCGAAGCGCAGCATGTCGCGGCGCAGCGCTTCGAGCGCTTCGGGGGTGACGCGCAGCGTCGTCTCGGGGTGTTGGCTCACGGCAGGCTCTCGTTTGGGCAACCGGACTCCAAGGCGCGCAGTGCGGTTGCCCGGCACTGGATGGCCGGCGAAAAAAAACCGCGACGCATGGTCGCGGCTTTTTCGCTCGCTACAACCACGCTCAGCCGGCGAAATTCTGCGAGGCGAAGTCCCAGTTGGCGAGGTTGTTGAGAAACGCGGCGACAAAGTCCGGGCGCCGATTGCGGTAGTCGATGTAGTAGGCATGCTCCCACACGTCAACACAGAGCAGCGGCGCATCCGGCGTTGTCAGCGGGGTGCCGGCAGCGGTGGTGTTGACGATGTCGACCGAGCCGTCGACCTTCTTTACCAGCCAGGTCCAGCCGGAGCCGAAGTTACCCACCGCAGATGCCGTGAATGCCTTCTTGAAATCCTCGAAAGAGCCCCACTTGGCCTTGATCGCATCGGCCAGTGCGCCAGCCGGCTCGCCGCCGCCGTTTGGCTTCATGCTGTTCCAGAAAAAGGTGTGGTTCCACACCTGCGCCGCGTTGTTGAACACGCCGCCGTGTGGTGCAGTCATGATGATCTGCTCGAGCGGCAGATTTTCGAACTCGTTGCCCTTGATCAGGTTGTTCAGATTGGTGACATAGGCCTGATGGTGCTTGCCGTAGTGGAATTCCAGCGTCTCGGCGGACATGTGCGGCGCTAGCGCGTCTTTGGCATACGGCAGTTGGGGCAGGGTGTGTTCCATGCGTCTCTCCTTGATTGAAGATTGATTCAACTCATTGCGGAAGTTTAGCCGCCTCCGCAATGGAATGCCAATTGGCGCATTGCAGGCTAACGTGTCTTCGCAGGTGCCGGTCGGCACGCATCGACTGACGCCTCGATTTCGCCTTCATGCAGCTGGATCGACACCTGCGCGCCGGGTTCGACCTGCGCCGCGCTGCGCAGCACACGGCCGTCCGCATCGCGGGTGACGCTATAGCCGCGCGCCAATACCGTTTCCGGGCTCAGGTTTTGCAGGTGCGCTGCGAGCGTGGCAAGGCGCTCGTGGCGCGTCATCATTTGGCGTTGCAGCGATTGGCGCAGCCGCCGGGTCAGCGTGTCGAGCGGCCGGCGAAGACGTGACGGATCGGGGCGGCGCGTCTCGATGCGTTGCCCGAGGTGGTCGACGTGACGCGCGATCAGCGCGGTTCGTGCTTCCATTGCGCGTGTCAGTCGCTGGGCAAGCGTCTCGAGGGCGAGGCGGTCGCGTTCGACGCGCTGGCGTGGATGGGCGAGGCGCAGGGCGCTGCGATCGAGGCGCTGGCGCGCCGTATCGAGCCGGCGTTGCACGCTGCGTCGTAGCATGATGTGCAGATGCGCCAGGCGCCCCGCAGCCTCGGCAAATCCCGCGCTGGCCAGCTCAGCCGCCGCGGTGGGCGTGGTTGCCCGCGCGTCGGCGGCGAAGTCCGCAATCGTAAAATCGGTTTCATGCCCTACGCCGACGATCACCGGCAATGGACAGGCGCGGATGGCGCGCGCCACGGCTTCCTCGTTGAAGGCCCACAAATCTTCCAGGCTGCCGCCGCCGCGCACCAGCAGCACTGCGTCGGGGCGCCTCGATGCGGGAATTTCTTGCAGGTGGCCGATGGCCGCAGCGATGCGCGCGCCGGCGCCTTCGCCCTGCACTGGCGTGGCGATTATGATCAGCGGCAGGTGCGGTGCGCGGCGCGCCAGCGCGGCCTGCACGTCGCGCAGCGCTGCGGCCTGCGGACTGGTGACGATGGCCAATGCGCGCGGATAGCGCGGGATCGGACGTTTGATCGCCTGATCGAACAGGCCCTCGGCGCCGAGGCGCGCCTTGAGCCGTAAAAAGGCCTCGTGGAGATTGCCGATGCCCGCTTCACGCAGCGTCTCGACATTGAGTTGATAGTCGCCGCGCGGCTCGTACAGGCTCACCGTGGCGCGCGCTTCGACCCGCATGCCGTTGGCCGGCATGACCGTCAGGCCGCAGGTGGAGCGCACCCAGGGGT
>CBDULG010000114.1:0-8922 GCA_965367985.1 uncultured Rhodocyclaceae bacterium | reverse complement strand
CGCCGGTATATCCGCCCTTTCTGCGCGCGCCGGCGAACAATCAGCGGCGCCTGCAGACGGTCGACCTGGTGTGTGATGGCGCGCGCTGGCAGTGGGACTGGGATGCGCTCGACGCGACACTCGATACCGACACCCGCATGCTGCTGTTGTGCCATCCGCACAATCCGGTGGGACGCGTCTTCGACACCCGTGAGTTGGCGGCGCTCGCCGAGCGTGCCGAGCGTCACGACCTCATCGTGTGCTCCGACGAGATCCACTGCGGCCTGGTACTAGATGGCACGCACCGGCCGATCGCCGCGCTCGACGCGGCGGTCGCGCGGCGCAGCATCACCCTCATGGCGCCCAGCAAAACATGGAACATCCCGGCGCTCTACGCAAGTTTTGCGATCATTGCCGACGCCGACCTGCGCCGCCGCTATCGGCATGCCATGCGCGGGCTCATCCCCCATCCCAACGTGCTCGGCCTGGTCGCCACCGAGGCCGCTTACCGTGAGGGCAGCGCCTGGCGCCTGGCGCTGCTCGACTACCTGCGCGGCAACCGCGAACGCGTCATGCAAGCCATCAAAGCCCTACCCGGCCTGCGCACCACACGGCCGGAAGCAACCTATCTGGCGTGGATCGACTGCCGCGACGCCGGCCTCGACGAGCCCACCGCGTTTTTCGAGAAGCACGGCGTCGGCCTCTCCGACGGCCGCGCCTTTGGCGCCCCGCCCGGCTTCGTGCGGCTCAACTTCGGCTGTCCACGCAGCCTGCTGGATGAAGGGCTCGCCCGCATGCACACGGCACTTGCAGCGAGCACCTGAAAACAATCGCAGAGTGGCACGCACCCAGTCCGGGTTTTCAGGCTTAGTCCAGCGGGTGTTTTTTAGAAGGGAATATCGTCGTCGAAATCGCCGAAACTACCGCCGGCGGGCGCCGCCGGTGCGCCGCCGGCCGGCTTCGGCTGCTGCGGCTTCGACTGCGGCGCGGAACGGCCACCGCCGCCGCGCTCCTGATTGCCATAGTCATCGTCACCCATCGGCGCGTCGCCGCCGCCCTCGCCACGTCCGCCGAGCATCTGCATTTCGTTGGCGCGGATTTCGGTGGTGTACCGATCCTGCCCATTCTGGTCCTGCCACTTGCGCGTCTGCAGGCGACCTTCGACATAAACCGCACGGCCCTTTTTCAGATACTGCCCGGCAATCTCGGCCAAGCGGCCAAAGAACACCACGCGATGCCATTCGGTTGCTTCGCGCTTCTCGCCGCTCTGCTTGTCCTTCCAGGTATCGGTGGTGGCGATGCTGATATTGCAGATCGCATCGCCCGAGGGCGCGTAACGAATCTCCGGGTCACGTCCCAGATTGCCGACCAGAATCACTTTATTGACGGATGCCATTCAGACTTCTCCTCCTATCAGTTGGCGCAGGCGGGCTTCGTCCCACCGGTCCAGATTGACTTTTAAATGGGCAATACGCCCTTCCTGTTCGATGATCGCCTCGCGCACGCCGGGCAGGTCGATGATTTTTGCCCGTAACTCGTTCAGATCGACAGCCGGGCCGATCGGATAGCTGCGCGCCGTCACTTTGGGCGGCGGACGCATGCTCAGTGCCAGCACCAGCCACAGCAGCGCGAGCAGCGCCGTCACGACGAACACCGCACTCGCGCCCATGTGCTGACTCAGCCAGCCACCGAGGGTGCCGCCAACGAACAGACCGAGCGCCTGACTGGTGTTATACACGCCCAGCGCGGCGCCCTTGGCGGCCGGCGGCGCGACACGGGAAACGAGCGATGGCAGTGTGGCTTCGAGGATGTTGAAGGCGACAAAGAACAGCACCAGCAGGACCGCGATCGGCCACATCGCTTCGCCCTCCGCCAGAAACCCGAGTTGGGTGAGCATCAACAGGCCGACCGCCATGAGAAAGATCGGCTTGAGGCGATTTTTTCGCTCGGCAAAGATGATCGCCGGGATCATCAGCGCGAAACTGACCAGCACCGCCGGAAGGTAGATTTTCCAGTGTTCGGCGACCGGCAGTCCGCCATGTGCCACCAGCGCTGCCGGCACCACCACGAACATCGCCATCTGCACCAGATGCAGCGTGAAGATACCAAGGTTGAGGCGCAATAACTGCGCGTCGCGCAGCACGACGGCAAAGCGCGCCGTCTTCGCCTCGATACGCGGCGGATCGGGCACTACGCGGCGCAGCACCACCACCGCCAGCATCGCCAGCGCGGCAGTGAGCCAAAAGATGCCGTCCATGCCGATGCCGGCATAGAGCAGCGGCGCGGCGACCAGCGAGATCGCGAACACCAGGCCGATGCTCGAACCGATCATCGCCATCACTTTGGTGCGATGTTGCTCGCGCGTCAGATCGGCGGCCAGGGCGGTTACGGCGGCCGAAATCGCGCCCGCGCCCTGCAGCGCGCGGCCGATGATTACGCCGTGCACACTGTCGGCCGTCGCCGCCAGCGCAGAGCCCGCGGCAAACAGCAGCAAGCCGAAGATGATCACCGGTTTGCGGCCGATGCGGTCGGAGGCGATGCCAAAGGGAATCTGCAGGCAGGCCTGGGTAAGCCCGTAAATTCCGAGTGCGAGCCCGACCAAGGTAAGGTTATCGCCCCCCGGCAGGCCGCGCGCGTGCACCGCAAAGACCGGCAGGATGAGGAACAGGCCAAGCATGCGCAGCCCGAAGATGCCCGCCAGCGACGCGCCGGTACGCCGCTCTGCGGATGTCATCTTGTCGGTTTCGGCCATGGATACGGGGCTTGGTCAGCGCAAAAAGAATTGCGTATATTAGCAGGTTGCGCCGCGCCCGCGGCTCACTCAGCCACCGCCCCGGAACGGGGAAAAACCGACCCGCATGGACGACATTCGCATCCGGGGTGCACGCACCCACAACCTAAAAAACATCAGCCTCGACCTGCCGCGCAACCGGCTCACGGTGATCACCGGCCTGTCCGGATCGGGCAAGTCTTCGCTCGCCTTCGATACGCTGTACGCGGAAGGCCAGCGGCGCTATGTCGAGTCGCTGTCGGCCTATGCACGGCAGTTCCTGCAGCTCATGGAAAAACCCGATGTCGATCTGATCGAGGGACTCAGCCCGGCGATCTCGATCGAGCAGAAGGCCACCAGCCACAACCCGCGATCAACGGTCGGCACGGTAACCGAAATTCACGACTATCTGCGCCTGCTGTTTGCGCGTGCCGGCGTGCCGCACTGCCCCGAACACCCGACACATGCGCTCGAATCACAGAGCGTGAGTCAAATGGTCGATCACGTGCTGGCGCTGCCCGAAGAGACGCGGCTGATGATCCTCGCGCCGGTGGTCGCCGGGCGCAAGGGCGAACAGCTCGACCTGCTGGGCGAGCTGCGCGCCCAGGGCTTCGTGCGCGTGCGCGTCGATGGCGAGGTGTTCGAACTCGACGCGGCACCGGCGCTCGACAAGAACAAGCGCCACAGCATCGACGTCGTGGTCGATCGCCTCAAGGTGCGTACCGAACTGCGTCAGCGGCTGGCCGAATCTTTCGAGACCGCGTTGACCCATGCCGAAGGGCGGGCCATTGCGCTCGAAATCGACACCGGCGCCGAACATGTTTTTTCGTCGAAATTTGCCTGCCCGGTGTGCAGCTTTGCGCTCGCCGAACTCGAGCCGCGCCTGTTCTCGTTCAACAATCCGGTGGGCGCCTGCCCGAAGTGCGACGGGCTCGGTCTGATGGATTTCTTCGATCCGGCACGCGTCGTTGCGCACCCCGAGCTTTCGCTCGCCGGCGGGGCAATACGCGGCTGGGACAGGCGCAACCAGTTCTATTTCCAGATGCTCACCTCGCTCGCCAAGCACTACGATTTCGATATCGAGACGCCCTTCGAGTCGCTGCCCGAACACGTGCGCGAAATGGTGCTGCATGGCAGCGGCAAGACGCGAATCGCCTTTAACTACGTGTCCGACACCGGCCGCGCCGTGCTCAAGGAGCACCCCTTCGAAGGTATCATTCCCAATCTCGAACGGCGCTACCGCGAGACCGATTCGCTCACCGTGCGCGAGGAACTGGCCAAGCTGCGCACCGAGCGCGCCTGTATCGCCTGCGATGGCACGCGCTTGCGCGCCGATGCGCGCCACGTGATGATCGGCGATCGCAATCTGCCGCAAGTGAGCGCCTTGCCGCTCGCCGAATGCAATCACTTTTTCGAAACCCTGGCGCTCAGCGGCCAGCGCGCACAGGTGGCGGACAAGATCGTGCGCGAGATCAGCAACCGCCTGCAATTCCTCATCAACGTCGGCCTCGACTACCTCACCCTGCACCGCGCCGCTGACACCCTATCGGGCGGCGAGGCGCAACGCATTCGTCTGGCCAGCCAGATCGGCTCCGGCCTGACCGGCGTAATGTATGTGCTCGACGAGCCGTCGATCGGCCTGCACCAGCGCGACAACGACCGCTTGCTCGGCACGCTCAAGCGACTGCGCGACATGGGCAACACGGTCATCGTGGTGGAGCATGATGAAGACGCCATCCGTGCCGCCGACCATGTCATCGACATGGGGCCGGGGGCGGGCGAGCACGGCGGAAAAGTGATCGCCGAGGGGCTTCCGGAAGACATCGCCCGCCATCCCGACTCGCTCACCGGCGCCTATCTTTCCGGCAGTCGCGTGATTCCGCTGCCGGCGCGGCGGATTGCACCGCGCGACGATCGCCAACTGGTGTTACGGGGCTGCACGGGCAACAACCTCAAAGGGATAGACCTCCACCTTCCGGTGGGCCTGTTCACCTGCGTGACGGGGGTTTCCGGTTCGGGAAAATCGACGCTCATCAACGACACGCTGTACGCGCTCGCCGCGCGTCATCTCTATGGAAGCAACACCGACCCGGCGCCGCATGACGGCATCGATGGGCTGGCGTTTTTCGACAAGGTAATCAACGTCGACCAGTCACCCATCGGCCGCACGCCACGCTCCAATCCGGCCACCTACACCGGCTTGCTGACGCCGATCCGCGACCTGTTCTCGGGCGTACCCGAGTCACGCGCGCGCGGTTACGGCCCGGGACGCTTCTCCTTCAACGTCAAGGGCGGACGCTGCGAGGCCTGTCAGGGCGATGGCCTGATCAAGGTGGAAATGCACTTTCTGCCCGACATGTATGTGCCCTGCGACGTGTGCCACGGCAAGCGCTACAACCGCGAGACACTGGAGATCCGCTACAAGGGCTGCAATATCCACGAAGTGCTCGAGATGACCGTCGAGCAGGCACTCGAATTGTTTAACCCGGTGCCGGTGGTGGCGCGCAAGCTACAAACGCTGACCGACGTGGGATTGGGTTACATTCGCCTCGGGCAGAGCGCGACGACGCTCTCGGGCGGCGAAGCGCAACGCGTCAAGCTGGCACTGGAACTGTCGAAGCGCGATACCGGACGCACCCTGTACATTCTCGACGAACCAACCACCGGCCTGCATTTCGCCGATATCGAAATGCTGCTCGCGGTGCTCCATCGCCTGCGCGATCACGGCAATACGGTGGTCGTCATCGAGCACAATCTCGATGTGATCAAGACCGCCGACTGGCTGATCGACCTCGGCCCCGAGGGGGGCGATCGCGGCGGCACGCTCATTGCCGCCGGCACGCCGGAAACCATCGCCGCCACTGCGCAAAGCCATACCGGCCGCTACCTCGCCCCACTGTTCACACGACGTTCCTGACCGCCACGCGCGCAGCGTGATAGCGTATTGCTACTGGCTTAATAATTAGCCGCATCAGGAGAAGATCATGCCGGACGACAGTGCGGCACAGGATCCGCAAGCGCGCTTCCTGCATCGCGTCGAACGCCGCTTGCGCGTCCTCGACGCGCTCGAGAAAGCCGGGCTTGGGGTCTATCTGCCCGCCGACGCACACCAACGCCGAACGCATATCGACATGCTGGCGCGGCTTATCGCGCGCCACAGCGAGCTGCCACGCCTTAGCCGGGAAACACTCGCGCAGGCGGGGGACATGCTGGAGAAAAAACTCGAAAGCCTGCAGCACCAGTTGCCGAGCGACGTCCAGTATCGCAACCGGATTCGCAGCCGGTGGTGAGGCGCGGGCAGCGCAGGGCGTATCAAGGCATGTTCTCGTTCAAGCGGCGATCGCGCGCGTGCCTGATCGCTTTCCGCCGCCGCATTGTGGGGTACAGCGCCCGTGGATTCGCGTTAGGTAGTCGCGTCGTCAAAGCCGTGCGGATTTGACGCCTGCCAGCGCCAGGCGTCCTCACACATGTCGGCAAGGCTGTGCTCGGCGCGCCAGCCGAGTTCCCGCGCCGCCAGCGACGGGTCAGCGTAGCACTGTGCGATATCCCCTGGACGTCGCGCCACGATCGTCATCGGCACCGACCGACCGGACGCCGCCTCAAACGCGCGCACCACCTCGAGCACACTGTAACCCTGTCCCGTGCCCAAATTCAGGGTGAGTACGCCGCCCCCATGCATGAGCCGTTCCACGGCCCGCACATGACCCGCCGCCAGATCAGCCACATGGATGTAGTCGCGCACGCCCGTACCATCCGCCGTGGGGTAGTCGCCGCCAAAGACACGCAGTTGCGGCAGACGGCCGATAGCCACCTGACTGACATAGGGCATGAGGTTGTTCGGAATACCGTTTGGATCTTCGCCAATGCGCCCTGAGCGATGCGCGCCGACCGGGTTGAAGTAGCGAAGTAAAGCCACATCCCACGCCGGATCGGACGCGGCGATATCGCGCAGCAGGAGTTCCAGCATCCACTTGGTGCGGCCGTACGGGTTGGTCGGTGCGGCGGGAAAGTCTTCGCGGATCGGCACCGTCGCCGGATCGCCATAGACCGTAGCGGACGAGCTGAAGACGATGCGTTTCGCGTTGTGCTCCGCCATCACTTCGAGCAGAGCGACCGTTCCGCAGACGTTGTTATCGTAATAAGTAAGCGGCCGTTCAACCGATTCGCCTACCGCCTTCAGCCCGGCAAAGTGTATGACGGCATCGATGCGATGGGCATTGAACACACGGCGCAGACCGTCGCGGTCGCGGATGTCGACAGCATACTCGGCGGTTAGCCCGCGGCCGGCGATCTCCGCCACCCGCGCCAGCGCCAACGGGTTGCTGTTACAAAAATTGTCGACCACCACAACATCATGGCCCGCATTCAGCAACTCGACGCAGGTGTGCGATCCGATATAACCGGCACCACCGGTGACAAGAACACAGGTCATCCGAAAAACTCATCCGTTTGTCAATGCACGCATCATAGCGCGCGGCGTATACCGTAGGGCTGCGACGTTCAGTGCATGCCCTTCTTTGTGTCACCGTGGTCCATATTGCCGTGCCCCATCGGTTGCTCGACATCGCCTGTCGCGTTGAGCGGACGCACCGGCGCATCAATCTGCTTTTCCACGCGGCTTCCGTCGGCGCTTTCAAAGATCACCGTGAGCACAACGTGGTCACCTTCGGCGAGCGCGTGCTTGAGTCCCATTAACATAATGTGGTGACCCTGGGGCTTGAACTCCACGGTCGTCCCCGCAGGTATGTCGAGCCCATCGATACGACGCATCTTCATGACATCGTTCTCGATGAGCATCTCATGGAGTTCAGTCACCTCGGCAATCGAGCTACTCGCACCAGTCAGGCGCACATCTGATTTGGCACTAATGGTCATGTACGCTCCCGACACCTTCTGAGCCGACACGGTACCTCTCACCCAAGCATCCCGCACTTCAATATCGTCAGCAACCGCATGCTGCATCGTACCCAGCGCCAACACCGCTGCCGCAAATCCGAATAACGCCCGCATTTGTTTTTTCTCCTGCACCCGAGATGACAGATGCTAACCGAAACGACCCGCATACGGCACGCGGCGTGGCTTGGTATTGACCGCTTTCGGCCGCCCCGCCAAAACGATAAAACAGTCGACAGGATGCCAAGCAATCGGGTCAAACACGCAGAAGTCCGCCCACATCGGGGGCAAAAAAAAGCCCCAGCGAATCCGCAAGGGCTTTTCCGTTCGCACCGTCCGCTGACGGCACAGATACTAGCGCAACTATAAAACGCTCATGCGGCTCGCTCTTCCGTACCTGCCGCCGTGTCAACCACATCATCGTCCTGTGGCCGGTCCAACAATTCAATAAGTGCCATCGGCGCGTTATCGCCGTCCCGAAAACCGAACTTCAAGACACGCACGTAACCGCCGTTTCGCTGAGAAAATCGCGGACCAAGCTCATCAAACAACTTCACCACCATGTCTCTATCGCGCAAGCGGTTAAACGCCAGACGGCGGTTTGCCACGGAGGGCTTCTTGGCAAGCGTAATCAATGGTTCAACGACGCGACGGAGTTCTTTCGCTTTGGGAAGCGTCGTCTTAATCGCTTCATGACGCAACAGCGAATTCGCCATGTTTTGAAACATCGCTTTTCGATGGGAACTCGTCCGGTTGAGTTTGCGAAGACCATTACGGTGACGCATGTTCTGATTCCTTTTCTCTTGCCAATTTAGCCGAGCTTTTCCAGGCCGGCCGGTGGCCAATTTTCAAGTTTCATACCGAGCGTAAGCCCACGCGACGCCAGCACTTCCTTAATCTCGTTAAGCGATTTGCGGCCCAGATTTGGCGTTTTAAGCAGCTCGGTTTCCGTACGCTGAATCAAATCGCCGATGTAATATATGTTCTCAGCCTTCAGACAATTCGCCGACCGCACCGTCAGTTCGAGATCGTCAACTGGACGCAGCAACAACGGATCAATAGCGGGCGCCTGCGCCGGCTCGGCTTCAACGGGCGTTCCTTCCAGATCGGCGAATACCGACAGCTGATCGACCAATACCCGGGCAGCATACCGAATCGCTTCTTCGGGATCGACCGCACCATTGGTTTCGATATCGATCACCAATCGATCCAGGTCGGTGCGTTGCTCGACACGCGCGCTTTCAACTTGGTAGCTGACACGGCGCACGGGACTGAAAGAA
>CBDULG010000113.1:0-8951 GCA_965367985.1 uncultured Rhodocyclaceae bacterium | reverse complement strand
GCTTAAGCACACAATCAGCGGGAAAGACGGAGGGCGGAAGCGTGTCGCAGGACGTCGAGGAAAGATTGCGGGCGCTTGGTGTCGAATTGCCGCACCCAAGCGCGCCCGGCGCGAACTATGTTCCGTATATGGGCGTCGGCAACCTGATCTTTCTGACTGGGCAGCTGTGCCACTGGAACGGTGAGCGGCGATTCGTCGGCAAGCTCGGCGCGCCGTTCAGCATTGACGAAGGGCAGCAAGCCGCGCGCATCTGCGCCCTGAACCTGATCGCGCAGCTACGCGCGGCGTGCGCGGGCGACCTGAATCGCGTTGCGCGAACCATCCGGCTGGCCGGTTACGTCAACTCGACGCCTGATTTTCACGGGCAGTCGCAGGTCATGAACGGCGCTTCGGATCTTTTTGTAGAGGTGTTTGGCGATGCGGGTCGACACACCCGCCTGGCGGTGGGCGTGTGCGCGTTGCCGTACAACGTTGCCGTCGAGGTGGAAGGCGTGTTCGAAGTCGGTTCGCAAGAACCCCGCACGTAATGCCCGCGAGCGCCAGGCGCGTCGGCCTGCGCGCTCCGGGCCTCGAGGCTTAGCGGCTCTTCAAGTAGTTCAGCATCGTATCGGCGTCCGACACTTCAAACGGGTCGGTCGGGCAGTTGTCCTCGAAACCCTCTTCCTCGAAAAGCTTCTTGATCTCGCCGTCTTCGACATACATCGAATAGCGCCAGCTACGCGGACCAAAGCCGAGATTGCTCTTTTCGACCAGCATGCCCATCTTGCGGGTGAATTCGCCGTTGCCGTCGGGCAGCAGAAACACGTTCTTCGCGTTCTGGCTCTTGCCCCACTGGTACATCACGAACGCATCATTGACCGACACGCACACCACCGCATCGACCCCTTGCCCCTGGAACTCTTCGTACAACTCTTCATAACGCGGCAAGTGGGAGGTCGAGCACGTCGGCGTAAACGCGCCCGGCAAAGAAAACACTACAACGTTCTTGCCCTTGAAAATGTCATCGGTGGTGACGTCCTTCCATTCAAAAGGATTCGGCCCGCCGAGGGCATCGTTTCGCACGCGGGTCTTAAAGGTGACGTTAGGGACGCGATTTCGCATTCTTGTTTCTCCATCGTTGGGGTTTGGCACACAGGTATCTGTAGTTGCGTGAGGCTGCGCGTACTGGCGATGATATGAGCTTTCGCCGAGGCGTGCATCACGCCTCGGCTCACGCCAGCCGGCAAACGTCCAATACCGTTCATGCCCAATCAGTTGGGGCGCGTGCTATTTATTTCAAGCGTTCCGGTCCCGCCATTCTCATAGATCAATCGCCGACCCGCTTACCACGATGCCGCCGGTGCCCGGAACATCCACAGTGAGCAGGCTCGGCCGGCCCATGGTTTCGCCCTGTCGGATGACGAAGCGCATCGGCGCGGCGATGAGTCCGGCATCGCGCAGATAGCCGCCCAGCGCCGCAGCCGAAGCCCCGGTGGCCGGGTCCTCGACGACGCCGCCGACCGGGAAGGGGTTGCGCGAATGGAACAGATCGTGCCGCTCGCGCCACACCAGTTGCACCGTGGTGAGGTTTTCGCGCAGCATCAGTGCCTTGAGGGCCTCGAAATCATAGTCGAGCCGGGCAAGTCGCTCGGCGCTGGCAGTGGCGAGCACCAGGTGCCAGGCACCGGCGTAGGCCTTGGCGGGCGGAATCGATGTGTCGAGCTCGCGCGCGCTCCAGCCCAGCCGGTCGAGCGCTTCGCCGACCAGCGCTTCGCTGGCGATCTCATGCCGCGTCGCGACCGACGTCAAGGCGGCCTCGTAGTTCGCATTGCCGCGACGCACGGTGACGGGCACCTCGCCGACGGCCGTTGTCAAGGTGTAGGTGCCTTCGCCGTGCGCGCGACCGAGCACCACGCCGGTGGCGATAGTGGCGTGGCCGCAGAAGCTGACCTCGGACTCGGGGCTGTAGTAGCGTACGTCACGGCGCGGGCCGTTGCGCGGGGCGACAAAAGCCGTCTCCGAATAGCCCACTTCGGCGGCGATCGCCCGCATGGTCGACGCGTCGGGCAGTTGCTCGCCCACCCACACGCCGGCAGGGTTGCCGCCGGTGTTGCCATCGGCAAACGCGGACAGGCGGTATAGCATTCCGTTGTTCATTTTCATTTCTCCATGGTGGCTGACGATTCAAATATTGGCATTAGCATGGATAATGACAAGCTGTAATTTATTGGCCGTAGGCCAAGTTTCTTTAAGCCATAGTCTTCTAAATCATGCCCCGCCGCCGAATCCCGCCGCTCAACACGCTGCGCGCCTTCGAAGCCTCAGCCCGCCATGCCAGCTTCGCCAAGGCGGCCGACGAACTGAGCGTGACTGCGGCGGCTGTCAGCCAGCGCATCAAGGCGCTGGAGGCGTCGCTCGACCTCGCGCTATTCGAGCGGCGGCCCCGCGGCGTGGTGCTGACCGAAGCGGGGCGCCGCTATCGCGACAGTATTGCGGCGGCGCTCGCGCTCATCGAACGCGCAACTGCCAGCATCGATCAGGCGACGGTGGATGGCCCGCTCACGGTGTCGATGCCCCATTCATTCGCCACGCACTGGCTGTCGCCGCGTCTGATCCGTCTGGTCGATCGATATCCGGGTCTTGAATTGAATATCGAAGGGGATAGCCGGCTGGTCGATCTGCGCGATGCCCAGGCCGACGTCGGCATTCGCTTCGGCACGGGCCGCTATGCCGGTCTCGACAGCGACTATCTGTTCGGCGATGCGCTTTCGGTGCTGGCGCCGTTCGACGCGGTGCAGGCGCTGGCCGATACGCGCCCGTCCAGCCTGTTGCGCGATGGCACGCTGCTCGTCGACACCGGAACGAGCGCCGGCGAGCCGTGGAGCGGCTGGCCGCCGTGGTTGCGCGAGGCCGGGCTGCGCATCGATCGCCGGCAACGGCGGATCCGTTTTTCCGATAGCGGCATGGCGTTACAGGCCTGCCGCGAATCGGCGGGGCTTTGCATTGGCCGCATGTCGATCGCCTTCGAGGCGATCCGCCGGCGCGAATTGCGCGTGCTATTTCCCTGGCGCAGCGCGGACTACGCCTACTATCTCGTGACACGTCCTGCCGACCACGACAATCCGCGCATCACCGCATTTCGTACATGGCTGAATGAGGAAATCGACGATTTCATCGATGCGGTGCGGCAGACGCTCGGCGTCGAACTCGCGCGGCCCGCCGGCGGCGAGTAGGGCCGCACAGCGCACATCCTGGGGTGAGGCGCGCTGCGGCTTAAAAAGTAAGACTGTGGCCAGGGTCGGGCAGATCCTTCGGTTCGTAGGCAACCTGATCAACCAGTCGGCTCTTGGCATCGACGATGGTGATGGTGTCGCGTGTGTTGTTGAGCTTCACAGCGTTGCCCAGCCACACACGCAGGGTTTCGCCGCGTGCCAGGATGCCGCTGATCGGCTGTTCCCCCTTGGCGTCGGCGATCCGCCAGCCGGCAAGGTCAACTTCGCGGTTGTGCGTGTTAAGCAACGTCACGGTTTCGTGGTTACGCTCGGACTCGTCGGCCGGGTTGATCAGCGCGGCGATGATGCGCACGCCGCTGGCATGGGTTGGGCGGGTCGCCTGCACGCCGTGTGCCGATACCGGCAGCACATAGTCGTCGGGCACCATCACTACGTCTTCGGGCGCGAATGCCAGCCGTATGGTGTCGCCTTCCGTCACGATCATGTCGTGCAGATTGCCCACTTCCAGCGTCGGCAGCAATACGCGGTCGTCGCGGTGGCGGACGTCCTCGCGCAGCCAGCTATCGAAGGCGGAGAAATCGGTGTGACCCAGCTGGAAATAGGGCACCAGGCGGCGGAACAGCTTGGGCCACATCACCGCGCCCTGCAGCGCCGCCAGGCCGTCGATCCGGAGGCTGGCGGCGCGCGCGTCGGCATGCGCCCACAGGCCGGCGCGGTGAGCGCGCGCTTCACCCACGATGGCGCGCAGATGCTCGCGCAGCTCGGGTGGCAGGCCGAGGTAGAAGGCGCCCCAGGCGTGACCGGCGCGCAGCAAGAACGCGTTGAGGCTGGCGTCGAGCATGGGTGGTTGGAGGAAGATGCGCGAGCCGTCGACCGACGGGTGTTCGCCCGTATACAGGAACGCGACGCTGCGCCCATAGGTATCCAGCCCCATCGAGAGGATGTAGCCGCGCACCGGATGGTGCTCGACGGTCTGGACCTTGTACGGATGGCTGTCAAAATATGACACCGCGCCGAAGCCAGTCTGCGCAAGCATCGCATCGCGCGCCGCGAGGGCCAGCGGCAGGTGCTGATGGTAATCCGCGTCGTTGGCTTCGAAATGGGTTTCGAGGGCGTCGACGCCCTCGAAGCGTATGCTCGTGATGCCGGCCTGGTTGAAGCCCGGCATGCGGTTGGGGCGCGGCAGCCGCTCGATCAGCAGCCGGTTGTCGGGCTGGAACTTGATCGTGTCACCGTCCGGCTCGGGCCCGCTCAGCGGACGGTCGGGATAGTGGATATGGAAGTAGCCTTTGATCAGGGTATAGGCCATGAGGACACTCCGAAAAGCAGGCGGGGCGCTTACATAGTGTCAGCCTAGACCGGCGATGCGCGCAGAGCCAGAGACGGATTCGGTTTCAGCGGCGCCGACGGCGCAACCGGCGCAGCATGAGCCAGCCGCCGAGCATGCCGCCCAGATGGGCGAAGTGGGCTACGCCGGTTTGCAAACCAGTGACGCCGAGAAACAGTTCCAGCGCGCCATACACCACCACGAACACCTTTGCCGGCATTGGGATAGGCGGGAAGAGGAGCAGGATACGTTGGTTCGGATAGAGCACGCCGAAGCCCAGCAACACGCCAAACACCCCCGCCGAGGCGCCGATCACCGGCACGTAGTTTCCCGTCAGGGTGGCCACCACCACCTGCGCGAGGGCGCCGGCGATCACGCTGGCGATCCACAGCATGGCGAAGCCGCGCGCGCCGAAGCGCTGTTCGAGCGGCGCGCCGAACATGTACACCGCAAACATGTTGAAGAAGATGTGCGCAATGCTGCCGTGCAAGAAGCTGTAGGTGACCAGCGTCCACGGCGCGATGAGCACATTGCCGACGCTCGGCCAAAGCGCAAACGCGCCCAGCAGGGCGCCGCCCGTGCCGCTCATTTGCAGCAGGAAGACGACGACGTTGGTAATGATCAGGGCGCGGGTCAGTGGTGGCATGGCACGAATCGGTTCACAATGGCGTGGCGTGCGGCGCACCGCAAAAGGCGCGCCTTCCCCCGCAGTGTGTCATGTCATGGCAGAGTCAACAAAACGGCCGGGCGACGCGGTCGACGACCCTGCCGGTGAATGACCCCCGCAATTCCATCCAGTGAGGCAATCATGGCCGATACCGTACTGCTCGACGTTGCCGATCGCGTGGCGACCGTTACCCTCAACCGTCCGGATGCGCTCAACGCCCTGTCGGTGGAGATGATGCAGGATCTGGCCGCGGTGACGCGCGAGTTGAACACGCGCAAGGAAATCGAGGTGGTGGTGATCACGGGCGCCGGAGCCCATTTCATGGCTGGTGGCGATCTCAACGATTTCGCCCGCCATCTCGATCTCACCCCGCAGGCGCGGCTGAGCACCTTTCGCGCGCTGGTCGAGCACAACATCAACCCGACGGTGGAAATCCTGCAATCGCTCCACCAGCCGGTGATCGCCAAAGTGCGCGGCGCCTGCGCGGGCTTCGGTCTGTCGCTGATGCTCGGCTGCGATCTGGCGGTGGCGGCCGATGACGCGAAATTCACGTCGGCCTACGCGGCCATCGCACTGCCCGCGGACGGCGGCATGTCTTACTTTCTGCCGCGCATGGTGGGACGGCGCAAGGCGATGGAGTTGATGATGCTGGCCGACCGCTTCGATGCCGCCGAGGCGCTGCGTCTCGATCTCGTGACACGCGTGGTGCCGGCCGATGCACTGGATGAAACTGTCGATGCGCTGGTGGCGCGGCTCAAATCCGGCCCGCGCCATGCCACCGCCGAACTCAAGCGCCTGATCAATGCCAGCTTCGACCACGAACTCGCCGCACAACTGCTGAGCGAAGCCGAGGCGTTCGCGCGCTGTAGCGCAACGGGCGACTTCGCCGAAGGCGTGACCGCGTTTCTGGGCAAGCGCAAGGCTGAGTTTCGCGGCAAGTGAGCGCTATGTTCTGATCATGATGACAATAACGCGCGCGGCGCTTTGTTCTGCCAAGGTGAAATGCCTGCGGTATGAGATCGGCGTGTCGGGAATCAGCTACGAATCATGACTTGTGCGTGTAATTTTCATATGGCATGGTGTGTCAAAGCGCACGTTTAGCGCGCTTTGTTGCAGTGGACTAGCCAAGAAGAGTAACGGCTCCTACATGACGTGCTCAAGAAGATGCAACTTACGGATGGAGGTCTGTATGAAAATGAAACAAATGATTGCAGCAATCGGCCTGGCGGCTGTTGCATCGGCAGCAATGGCGGATAACCAAACTTTTGATTTTGGCAATGTAGGTGATAGCCCGGGCGGTACCTACTTCAACTCGAGCTTTGTCACGCACCTGGTGGGTGACTTTATGGACATCTTGACGTTCCAGCTGGATATGGACCCCACTCCCGAATGGATTGGCCTTGGGACGATTGCCGATCAGCCCAAGGTCGATGGTTCAAACATCGACGGACTGAGCGCGCAAATTTTTACCGACGTGGGCGTGCTCGGCGATAGCGGGGACGACACGCTGTTCGCGGATCTTGGCTCGAATGATTACATCACCGGAGGGGGTGTGCTTCCGAAGGGAAACTATTTCTTCAAGATCTCCGGCACCGCCACCGGCCCGAGTCCTTCAGCCTATACATATACTGCAAGCGTCACACCGGTGCCCGAACCGGGCAGCTACGCGATGATGCTTGCCGGTCTCGGCCTGATGGGTTTCATTGCGGCGCGCCGCAACAGCCATAAGCGTTGAGTTTCCGGCGTCGGGCGCACGCTCGTGCTTGACTGTTGAAAAAACGGGTCGCTTCGGCGGCCCGTTTTCATTCCATCTGCGTAACGCTGGAGTCCTTGCCGAACTGCTTTCCCGCATGTCAAAGACGATAGCGTCAGCGAAGCAGTAGCGCCGCTGCAATCCCCCACAGCGTCAGCGCGACCAGCGCGTCGAGCACGCGCCACGCAATTGGGCGCGCAAACAGCGGCGCCAGCACGCGCGCGCCGTATCCGAGCAACAGAAACCAGCTGATCGATGCGCTCACCGCGCCGGCGGCGAATAGCGGGCGGGCTTCTTCCACCTGCTGGCCGCCGATCGCGCCAAGCAACACCACGGTGTCGAGGTAGGCATGGGGATTGAGCAGGCTGAAGCCGGCCGCGGCGGCCAGCGCCTGGCGGCGTGACAACGCGCAATGACCGGCCGTGTCGACAGTCTGGGCCTGACCGCGCCAGGCGGAGCGTGCCGCGCGCAGGCCATACCACAACAAAAAGGCGCCGCCGCCGAACTGGGCGACCGTCATCGCCGTCGGGCTGGCGCTGATCCACGGACCCAGCCCGGCCATGCCGAGCAAAATCAGCGCCGCGTCGCATAGTGCGCTGACCGCCACGGTGAGCAATACATGCTCGCGCCGCAGCCCTTGGCGCAACACATGCGCGTTCTGCGCGCCGATCGCCAGAATCAGGCCCATGGTGACGCCAAAGCCGCTGAAAAATACCTGGGTCATGAAAGCTCGTCCTGCCTCGATAGGAAGTTGTTCGGTCGAAGTACGGCTTGATTTTCGGCGGAAATACGCTCAACATTAAGAGAAATTAAATCTTTTCAATGTGGTGAAGAATCTCTAATGATTGACGCGCGTTATCTCGCCTTCGACGCGGTCGTAAAGGCGCGCAGCTTTGAAGGCGCAGCGCGTCAGTTGAACCTCACCCAGTCCGCCGTCTCGCAGCGCATCAAGCAGCTCGAATCCGAACTCGGGCAGGTGTTGCTGGTGCGCAGCAAACCCGTGGAGCCAACGCCCGCCGGCCGCCGCCTGCTGCCCTATGTGGCGCAACTGCGGCTGGTTGAGGCCGAGGCGGTGCGCGCAATGACGGCCGGCGGCCAGCATGCGCCGGTGCGCATCGCCGTCGGAGTCAATGCCGACAGCCTCGCCACCTGGTTTCTGCCGGCGATCCATGAAGTGGTGCGCGAAGAGGCGCTGGTCATCGATTGCGTCGTGGACGACCAGGACCACACGCACGCGCTGCTTGCCAGCGGCGAAGTGCTCGGCTGTGTGAGCACCCGCGCCGATGCCATGCGCGGCTGCTCCACGCGCCCGCTGGGGGTGATGCGCTACCTGTGCGCCGCCACACCGGCCTTCCGCCGCCGCCACTTCCCGCAAGGCTTGACCCGCGCCGCGCTGGCGCGTGCGCCGGCAATCGTCTATGGCCGCCACGACGATATGCACGACGAATTCCTCCAACGCCATTTCGGCCTCGACGCGGGCCAGTATCCACACCATGTCGTGCCCTCGTCGGAAGGCTTCTGCGCGATGGCCGAGATCGGGCTGGGCTACGGCTTCGTGCCGGTCATCCAGATTGAACGGCAACTGGCCGACGGCATCCTCGAAAGCGTCGCACCCGACCATCACGAAGACGTAGCGCTGTTCTGGCATCACTGGCAGGTGCAGTCGTCCATCGTCGCGCGTCTTTCGGCGGCGGTGGAGTCCGGCGCCGCGCGGCAATTGTTCGAGCGGCCGTAGGGCGGACCTCTACCTTGCTGCGCAAGAGTGCAGTCGAGAATTTCTTGGAAGTCGGCCGATCGCTTGACTATATTCAGTGAGCGTACGATGGAACTGTTGTTTGCACGCCCATCCAGGCGCCAGGGAACAACTGCCATGACGCCACGCACCCCTTCGCGGTCCGATCAGACGTCCCAACACGGGAAGGAGAAGGCTCAATGAAAACAATAAGGCGAAAGCTCCCCTGGCTCATCACTGCCGCACTCGCTGCAGCGCCA
>CBDULG010000112.1:0-9116 GCA_965367985.1 uncultured Rhodocyclaceae bacterium | reverse complement strand
CGAATCCAGGCCGCGCGCCGCTTCGACGACCCTTCCTTGAGCCAGGGCGAGTGGGTGACCGACCTTAAGGAAGCAGATTGGTCGGGTGTCGTGCGCCAGTGCAGCGATTTGCTTACCGAACAGACGAAGGACTTGCGCCTTGCGGTGTGGATGACCGAGGCACTCGCCAAGACGAAGGGCTTCGAGGGCTTGGCAACCGGATATTCGCTGGTTGCGGGTATGCTCGATACATTGTGGGAGGACGTCCATCCGCAGCCCGAGGATGGCGATCTCGAACAGCGCATCGGCGTGCTCGACTGGTTGCTGTCGCAGTCGGAGCGCATTGTGCGAGAGATCCCGATGACGCGTTCGGCGCGCGGCGAGTACTCGATGATCGATCTTGCGTCGGCTCAGGCGCTTACCCAGACGATGGAGCGCAACCCGGGTGAGGCCGAGGCGTTAAAGAAATCGGCGCGCGTCACTCAGGAAGCGTTCGATGCCGCGCGGCGGGACTCGCCGGGGGCATTCTTCGTGCAAAGCACTGCCGCTGCCGTTGACGCGCGCGCGGCGCTGCAGCGGCTTGAAGATTCGGTCGAGGCGCGTTTTGGCAACGAGGGGCCGGCCTTTGGTGTTGCGCGTACGGCAATCGACGCGGCAATCGAACTTCTTTCACGTTGCGCGCGCGAGGCCGGCGTGGGTCCCGAGCCGAATACAGCGCCGCCTGACGACGAAACGGCGCCAGGGCCGAGCGCCCGAGCAACCACCGCAGCGCACACGTCGAGTACAACCGCGTCCATCGCGACACGCGCGCAGGCGCTTGCGCAACTGAAAGCCGTCGCGGATTTCTTTCGCCGCACTGAGCCGCATAGTCCGGTGGCGTATCTCGCCGACAAGGCTGCGCGCTGGGGCGAGATGTCCTTGCATGAATGGTTGCGCACGGTCGTCAAGGACGACGGCGCGTTGTCTCATGTCGAGGAATTGCTTGGTGTGACGGCGGCGTCGTCTTCGGACGATCGCGGGGATCAGACGTAATAGGTTATTGACGAGTCCGCGAGCGATAAACCCGAGACCATTCAGACACGACGACGGCTTCGCAATTGCGGGGCCGTTGCTGTCTAGGAGCCAGTCGGACTACGCGCGCGCCTGGCGCGCAATCCAGCGATTGAGCAGCTCGCGTGCGGCGTCGGGCAGCTCGGATGCGCCCATGCCGACAGGGCCGACGCCCTTGTCGAGCAGCAGATCGGCGGCGGCGCCGTGCAGGTGCACTGCTGCCATGGTCGCTTCCTCTAATGGCCAGCCCTGGGCGAGCAGCCCGGCAAGCAATCCCGTGAGTACATCGCCCATTCCGGCAGCGGACATGCCGGGGTTGCCCGAACGATTGATCTTCCAGCGGCCATCGGGGTGCGCGATGATTGTCCCGCAGCCTTTGAGCACGACATGGGCGCCGAATTGCCGGGCCAATGCGTTCGCCGCTTCGAGGCGGTTGGTTTGCACCTCGTCGGGCGTTTGAGAGAGCAGCCGAGCAGCTTCTCCCGGATGCGGCGTCAACACCAGCGGCGCCTTGCGTTTGATCGCGCGGCGGGCAAGCTTGGCGTCGCTTGCCAGCAAATTGAGTGCATCGGCGTCGAGTACCAGCAGACTGTCCGTGGACAGCGCCGCAGCGAGCAATGCTGACGCCTCCGCCTCATGTCCCAGCCCCGGCCCCATGGCGATCACGTGGCCTTCGGCAAGCGCCTGGTCGGCGCGCCGGATCATCAACTCGGGTTGCATGGCGTCGACGGCTGGGGCGCGATCGTCAAGCAGGCCAACAAACACACGACCGGCGCCGACGCGCAGGGCGGCACGGCCGGCGAGCAGCGCAGCGCCGCACATGCCATGCGCGCCACCGACGATGACGGCGTCGCCAAAAGTGCCTTTGTGCGTGTTCAGACGGCGCGATTTGAGCTGGCCGGCAAACAATGACGGCAGCACCTCCCAACCCGGCGCGGGCAGCTGGGTATTGGCGTCCAGATCGAGTCGGCTGACTTTGACTTCGCCGCAATGGTCGGGGCCGTCGTAGGTCAGCAATCCGGGCTTGAGTGCGATGAATGTAATGGTATGGGTCGCCTCGAAAGACGTTCCCAGCACACGGCCGGTATCGGCGCACAATCCGCTCGGCACGTCGATCGCCATGCGCGGGCCGGGCAGGGCGTTCAGGGTTCGTATCCAGCTTGCGTGACGGCCCTTGATCGGCCGTTTCAAGCCGATGCCGAACAGCGCGTCAACCACCAAAGCCCAACCGTTTGCCGGCGCAGCGGGCAGGTCGGAGACGGTCTCGCCTCCGGCATCGCGCCATGCGTCGAGCGCCTTCTTCGCGTCGTCGGGCAGTTTGCTCTGGTCGCCGGAAAAGGCCACCGTCACATCACGGCCCGCCTGGCGGAAGTGACGCGCCATGACGAATCCATCGCCGCCGTTATTGCCCGGTCCGCAGGCGATCAACATCGGGCCGGGGCGGTCGATGACCAGGCGCACGGCTTCTTCGGCCGCGGCACGGCCGGCGCGCTCCATGAGTGGTGGCTTGGCCTTGGCCATCACCGCATGTTCGATGCTGCGGATGCCGGCGACGGGATAAATCGGTTGACTCTTGTTGAACATAGCGATGTCGAATTCGGATGCGGCTTGCCATTCTACGCGTTTCACGTTTCGACACAGTTGCCCGGATCAACTTTGCCCTGGCACCGTGGCGATCCAGCCTTCGATCGGATCGATCGTGCCGGGCAGACCGAAATGCGGCGCACCGCGCCTTGCGCAGTGGGCCGCCTGCGCCAACGCGAGCACAGCATCTAGCCGGTCACCGCGCGCGTCGTCGATAATCGCTGAAACCTCAAGTTCGTCACAGCGGACGGCGATCCCTGCAGGCGCGCTTTTGCCGAGAAGTGCATCGACGATTTTCTTGCGGGCGCTGTGTCGCGCCGGATTTTGCTGTGCTGGCGAATCGCTCTTGTAGGACGCCCGGGTAAGCGCGCGTGCAAGATAACCGGGATAGGCCTCGACAGCCACGCGGCATGCGTCACCGGCATGTACACCGGGGATGTGCACACCAGCGGCGAGCAGGCGCGGCGCACCCGCGAAGAACATCAGCGCGACAGGCGGATTGACGCATTTCATCGGACTGTGCGAGCCCGCGGGCCGGTCAGTGGCGCGATGCGGATAACGCGCGCCAAACGGACGGCGCCTGCGGTCGGCGTCGAGCGCGGCGCGAAATGTGGCCTTGTCGAGCGTACTGACGTGACGCACCAGCGTGGCCCAGTCGTCGCACGGCCAACCGAGGGCATCGACACCGGCACGCGGCATACCAAACGGAAAATCGAAGGCGCCGAGCCACGGGCCGGGGCGAATCAGCAGCGCGTCGAAACCCGCCCAGTCGGCGATCGTTTCGATGGCTTCGAGGAGCAGCGTCTCGCCAACAAGTTGCCCGTGCGCAACGGTGATCGGTTTGCTGCTGCGCGGCGCTGAGGTGAAGTCCACGCCGAACAGATGCGTCACTTTCTATGCGGCGGGCTCAGCCGGCGTCTTGGTGCGCTTGTCACGCAGGTAGAGATGCGTGCCGCGGCGCTGGGTTTCGAACAGGTCGATGGCGGCGACCAGGTCGCTGAGTTTGCTGTAACCGTAGTTGCGCGGGTCGAACGAGGTTTGATTGCCGATGTGTGAACCGACGCCGCCCAGTGCCGCCCAGCCTTCTTCGTCGGAGGCCGCTTCCACGCCGCTGCGCAGCAGGCTCACCAATTTCGCGTCGCCCTTGAGCGCCTTGGCGCTCTTGCGTTTGGTGTCGGCGTCGGCCTTCTTTTCAACCTCAGCCGGCAGGCCGATATTTTCGAGGTAGAGAAAGCGCGAGCAGGCGTTGACGAAGGGCGTCGGGGTCTTTTTTTCACCGAAGCCGAACACTTTGAGTCCGTTGGCACGAATGCGCATCACCAGCGGCGTGAAGTCCGAATCGCTCGACGCCAGGCAGAAACCATCAAGTTTCTGGCCATAGAGCAGATCCATGGCGTCGATGATCATCGCGCTGTCGGTGGCGTTCTTGCCTTTGGTGTATGCGAATTGCTGCACCGGTTGGATGGCGTGTTCGTGCAGTACGGCCTCCCAGCCCTTGAGCCCCGTGCTTTTCCAGTTGCCGTAGGCACGGCGGATGTTGGTGACACCGTATTTGGCCAACTCGTCGAGGATAACGTTGATCTTGGCGGCGGGGCAGTTGTCGGCGTCGATCAGCAGGGCAATATGGGTTTCTTCTTGCATCAGGGGCTCCGGAACAGGCGGTCGGCAGTGAGGATGGTGGTCGCGTGAATGTCGACAGTATCGCCGATGTCATGACCATAGCCGCCTGCCATGGCGATGGCTACCGGCACGTTGTGATCGCGGCAGGTGGTGAGCACCATTTCGTCGCGCGCCGCCAGCCCTTCACGCGTCAGTGACAGCCGGCCGAGACGGTCGCCCTCGTACGGATCGGCGCCGGCAAGATAGATCACCAGTTCGGGCTTGAAGCTGCCGAACACCTCGCCGAGCGCGTCAGCCAGCACGGGCAGATAGGCGGCGTCGTCGGTGCCGTCTGCCAAGGCGATATCGAGATTCGATGGCATCTTGCGAAAGGGGAAATTCTTGTCGCCATGCAGGCTCAGCGTAAACACCGCGGGCTCGTCGGCAAGGATGGCCGCGGTGCCATCACCCTGGTGCACGTCGCAGTCGATCACCGCGACGCGTTGCACACGGCCTTCGGCGCGCATGGCGAGGGCGGCAACCGCGGCGTCGTTGAACACGCAGAATCCCGCGCCGGCGTCACGCGCAGCGTGGTGCGTGCCCCCGGCGAGATTGGCGGCGCAGCCCGTGTCGAGCGCGGCGCGGCAGGCGGCGAGCGTCGCACCGGTGGAGCGGCGCGAGCGCTCGACCATTTGCGGCGTCCACGGGAAACCGATGCGGCGTTGCTCCGCATCGCTTAGCGCGCCCGTGACCACACGGTGCAGATACGCCGCAGAATGCGCGCGCAGCAATGCGGTGTCGTCGGCCGCGTCGGGCACGATGAAATCATCGTCATCGAACACACCACTGGCGCTTAACCGCTCGCGCAGGCGGCTGTATTTCTCCATCGGAAAACGATGGCCAGGGGGCAATGGCAGCACGAAGTGGTCGGCGTAGAACAGCTTCATCCGGCGCGCGCCATGCAGCGGTCGTAGCGACTCTCGACGCGCTTGGCGAACCAGGCGGTGGTGAGCTTTCGCTGGATCTTCGGTCCCTTGAGGCGGATGTCGGGGAGCTGCGCGTGCGGCAATGCGCGGCCGGCCTTGCGCGCAGCGAGTTGATGGACACGCGCGTAGAGCCGGGTGTTGCTGAATTCGGCTGCCTTTTCGCGCAGCAAATCGCTACGGATCTGGCGGGCGCTCAGATGCAGCGAGCTGCCGAGCGCGCGCACCGCCGCTTCGGTGGCGCTCACTGTGTCGCTTGCGCGGCCGCGCTCGTAGCGCAGCAAGTCGCCGTCCAGCGCCAGCTTGCGGCCGCTGAGTCGCGTTACGGCAGCCTGAAACGCGGCGTTGCGGCTGCTGTACTGGCCGGCGTTGAAATCGGCAAAGCGGTAGCGTGGATGCGGATAGTCGGCCGGGTAATCGAGCAGGTTGGCGATGCCGAAGTAGACGCCGCCGCGACGCGTAAACACTTCGTGGCGGACGGTGCCCGTGCGCGGGTAGGGATAGCGGCGCTGGCGCATGTGGTCTTCGGAAAAATCAATGCTCACCTGCATCGGCCCGCCGGTGCGGATCGGGTTGAAGCCGGCGAGCAAAGTTTTGCCCAGCGGAAGTTCCGAAAGCATGTCTTCGAACAGCGTGTTCATCTGCTTTTCGGTGCGTAGCGCGGCGATGCGCTGTTCGTAGCTGCGTCCGTCGGGCGAGCTTTTCTGCAACGCGGCGGTGACCACCAGCGGCGGAATGCCATAACGCGCCGCGCGCGTGTCGATCTCCTTGCGCACGATGCGCGGCAGGCCGGGCACTACTGGGTCGGCGCGCCAGCTCGATTCCTGTTCTATCACGCCCATCACCGAGCAGAGATTTTGCGCACTGGCCGGAATCTCAAGGTTTGTCAGCGCAGCATCGATGTCGCGCGCCCAGCCCGCACGGTCTTTGATGCCTTGCGGCAGCAGGTCGATGGCGCGACGGGTGTGTACGCCGGGCGCTGGTCGAGGCGCGGATATTGGTGGCAGGGTGAATGGCGGGGTTTTGGGCGCGGGTGAACGCTGCGTGCCCGACACGCCGTCGCCGGTTGGCAGGCCTGGTGAAGGGCGCGACTCGTAGGTGCTGGTCTGGCAGCCCGCGACCAGCAGCGCACAGACGAGCGCAAAAACAGCGTGATGGCGGCTTCGCAAAGGCTCAGAGTGCATTGGTTTTGGCGTGAAACGACGCGACATGGCGATGGCAAAGGCGAGAGTTAGTCGGCCATCGGTTCCTCGCCGGGCGACGTGGCGGGCTGAAGTCCGCCCTGCGCAATTTATGCGCATCAGCGTTCATAAGCGTCAGGATTAAAGGTAGGTCCAAAATGAAACCGGGCATGCCGTTCGCCTCAGATGCCGAACACGGCGAAGTCAAGCGCGTTGAGCAGTTGCTCGCGGAATTTCGACAGCGAACCAATCGGTTCTTTCAATTGCTTTTTTGGCATCGATGAAATTTGTGGCGTGAGCAAAATCAGTTCTTCGCCCTGAAAGGCAACGGCGGGCGTCAGCTTCTTCATCGCAAGATGATCAAACGCCAACGCGTTGCCGAGCGGTATCACGATGCGTGTCGCGAGGTCTTCGAGATACGGGCTCTGGATGTCGACAAGGTAAGGGTAGTGCCTTCTGCTGGCTGCGTTCGGGTTGTGATAGACGTCGAACTGCGTCATCAAAACGCCCTGAACGCGTCACCAAAACAGCCGCTCTCTTCGACAAAGGCGTTGTACGCCTCGATTGCGGACTTGTTTTCATCGGCCCATTTTTCGGCTTCTACCTGGGCAAGTTTGCTTTCAAGGGCCGCCTCGAGCGTGGCCGAAAGGTTGACTTTCAACGCACGCGATTTTGCCAGCAAGTCGCTGTTCAAGCTGAGATTGGTCGCCTTCTTAGGTGCGTTTGGATCGTACAGGCGGGGCATGGGCCACCTCGTTCCTTGGCAGAGTTTAAATGCGCAGTGCTATGCGCATTGTAGCGCGTTGAGTGCAGGGCACATTCCGACACTCAACGTATCGCGCCACCGATGGCGCGCATGAATTCGCTGCGCACTTGCGCATCCTGCTCGAAGCTGCCGGCAAAGGCCTGGGTGATCACGCGTTCATCGCCGCGGCGGTCTTCGCCCAGCAGCAGGCACAGTTGCTCGGCCTCGATCACGCACGCGGCGCCGGCCGCTTGGCCGTGGGTCATCAGCGCGTCGGCAATGTCGCGCGTCATCCATTCCTGATAGGTAAAGCGGTGGCCAATGACGTCGACCAGGCGCGCGATGCGGCCGAATCCATGCAGCCGACCCCCCGGCAGATAGGCGACATGCGCGACGCCGCGAAAAGGCACCAGATGGTGCGGGCATACACCGTGCACGGCGATGCCGCGGATCACCACCATATCGCGGCGCGGGTCCTCAAAGCCCTCGCCCAGCGCCTCGGCCGGGTCGCCCTCGTAGCCACCAAGCAGCCGACGTTGCCACAACTCGCGCACGCGCGCGGATGTTTTACCCGTGTGCGCGCCATCGATAGCGACACCACAGGCGCGCAGAAGATCTTCCACTGCACGCTCGAATGCCACCGGATCAAACTCGCCGTCGCGGGCGATGCCGATGCCGCGGCGCGGCGGCGGAGCGTGGTGGCAATCGTCGGACATGGTGGATTCCTGTTGGCGCCGCGTGGCTCGAAGACCGCGGCAGGTTGTTCCGCGTGGCCTCACGATGTTACCGGAAAGTCCGGCCGGCGAGCCTGACGCCCAATCCTGGCGTGCGCTCAGCCGGCGTGCTGGCGCAGCAGATCGCGCAGATTCGGCACGTCGTCCGCTGCGGGCGCGGGGCGTGCCAGATCGCCGGCCTCGAGCAGGCTTACCAGCGCGCGCCGCAGATGGGCGGGGTAGGGCAGCATGGTGCCGAAAAAGCGCACATCGTCGCCCTGCTGGATCAACAGCGTCGGAAAATCCTCGATATCGAAATCGTCCGCCCAATCGGCATGGGTTTCGATGTCGATCCACAGGAACGCGGCCTGGGGAAAGCGTGCCGGCAACTCGGCAAAGCCCGGCCGGTATTCACGACAGACGCCGCACCACTCGGCGCACAGACACGCCACCAACCAATTACGGCCAAGCGCTTCAGCCACGCTGGCGGGATTGTCGATATCGATGAGGGCGCTCATGCGGAGGTGTACGTCGTTGCCTGCGGTGACGCCAGCTTATACCGCATCGGCGCACGGACTGTCATGTTGCGCACAAAGCCGGGGACAGACGACGGGTGTTCCACCGCGACACTGTCGGGACTATCCTTTATAAGCACCCCAAACGCGGTTCCAATGGTGGTTCCGACTTATGGAATGTGCGTTAGAGGGGTTCTGTCTTAGGGGTTGTTTTTCTGCGGCTTGGCATTGAGAAAGTCGTTGGTGATTTCATGCCCACACGACGGGGCGAGCATGATGGGCTTACGTGCTCGCGATCGAAGCGCCAGGTATTGGAAGAAGTGATGAGCGGAAGAAGTGATGAGCGCTACACGAATTGATGAGTTCAGGGTCAGGGTTCCCGGTGGGAGCGTCTATGTAAAAAGGTGGACGCCAGAAATCGCTTCAGCAGAATCGCCACTCATCTTGTTTCACGATTCGTTGGGTAGTGTTGATCTCTGGAGAGACTTCCCGTCACTGCTGGCGGAGAATCTATCCCGATGCGTTGTGGCCTACGATCGTCTGGGTTTCGGCAGGTCGGATGCACGTGACGCGCTACCCTCGACGGAATTTATTGAAGAGGAAGCGATAACGTACTTTCCCGCCATCAAAGAATGTCTTTCCATTCAGCGCTACGTGCTTTTCGGCTATAGCGTGGGTGGTGGCATGGCAATCAATATCGCCGCGCGCGATCCCGATTGTGAGGCAGTCGTCACCATGTCGACCCAGGCGTTCGTTGAAGAGCTTAC
>CBDULG010000111.1:0-9119 GCA_965367985.1 uncultured Rhodocyclaceae bacterium | reverse complement strand
GCCGCAGGAAAGCCTCGCCCATGTGCGCCGCATGCTCGACGCCGGCGGCCTGGTGGCCACCGACGGCACGGTGCTCAAGACCGATATCCACAGCATTTGCGTGCATGGCGACAACGAAGCGGCGGTGGATACCGCACGCACCCTGCGTGAGGCACTGATCGCCGATGGGCACCAGCTACTGCCACTGCCTCAGCACTTCGCGAGCGCCCGACCGGCCGCGTGAAGCCCGTCACCCAAGGGCGAGCAGCGGCGGTTCGTCCATGAGTGCGATCTGCTCGCGCAGCGCGAGGATGTGGTCCTGCCAGTAGCGCGGGTTGTCGAACCACGGAAACGCCGCCGGAAAGGCGGGATCGTGCCAGCGCCGCGCGATCCATGCCGCGTAGTGGATGAGGCGCAGGGTGCGCAGCGCTTCGGCCAGGTGGCGTTCGCGCAGGTCGAAATCGTGGAACTGGCGGTAGCCCTCGAGCACCACCTCGAACTGGCGGCGTTGCTGCTCCGCCTCCCCCGACAACAACATCCACAGATCCTGTATGGCCGGCCCCATGCGGGCGTCGTCGAAGTCGACGAAGTGCGGGCCGTCGGGCGACCACAGCACGTTGCCGGCGTGACAGTCGCCATGCAGGCGCAGGGTGGCAACATCGCCTGACCGTGCGAAACAGCGCGCCACGCCGTCGAGCGCTTGATCGACCACGCTACGCCAACTCGTCGCCAGTTCCATCGGCAGGTAAGGCGTGGCGAGCACCGCCGCGCGCGCCTCGACACCATAGGTTTGCAGCGAGATTTCGGGGCGATGGGCGAACGGGCGCAGCGCGCCGATGGCATGGATACGTGCCATGAAGCGCCCCATCCAGCGCAGCACCTCCTCGCTTTCGAGTTCGGGTGCGCGTCCGCTGCGGCGCGGGAACACGGCGATGCGAAAGCCGCCGGCGTGATGAAGGGTACGTCCGTCGATGGACAGCGGCGCGACCACCGGGATCTCGCGTTCCGCCAGTTCGGCGAGAAAGCTGTGCTCCTCGCCGATCGCCTCGTCGGACCAGCGCGCCGGCCGGTAGAACTTGACGATGCGCGGCGGCGCGTCGTGAATGCCGACCTGGAAGACGCGGTTCTCGTAGCTATTGAGCGCCAGCACGCTGCCATCGCAATCAAGCCCGATGGCCTCGAGCGCGTCGAGCAGCGCGTCCGGGGTAAGGGCCGCGAAGGGGGGCGCGGTATCGATCATTCGCGCGACTCCGCCGCCGGTTCCGCGACGTAGGGTTCATGCAGGTCGACCGGCTGTGCCGCCTTCTTGCGCATGCGCAGATTGAGGATTTCGACCATCACCGAAAAGGCCATCGCAAAGTAGATGTAGCCCTTCGGCACATGATGGCCGAAGCCATCGGCGACCAACACCACGCCGATCACCAGCAGGAAGGACAGGGCGAGCATCTTGATGGTTGGGTGGTGGGAGACGAATTCGCCGATCGGTGCGGCGAAAAGCATCATCAGAGCGACCGACACCACCACCGCCGAGATCATCACCCCGAGATGATTGACCATGCCGATCGCGGTGATGATCGAATCAAGCGAAAAGACGATGTCGATGAGGATGATCTGGGTGATCACCGCGGCGAAGGAACTGGCCACCGCGCGCGACTCGCTGCCTTCCTCGCCTTCGAGCAGCTGATGCACCTCCCGGGTACTCTTCCAGACAAGGAACATGCCGCCGACCACGAGGATCAGATCGCGCCCCGACAGGCCGTGGTCGATCACCGGCACGGTAAACAGCGGCGTCGTCATGCCGGCCATCCAGGACAGCGCGGCGAGCAGCGCGATGCGCATGAACATGGCGAGAAACAGGCCGATGCGGCGCGCCAGATTGCGCTTTTCGCGGGGCAGCTTGTCGACCAGGATCGAGATGAAGATGATGTTGTCGATGCCGAGCACGAGCTCGAGGGCCGTCAGGGTAAAGAAGGCAATCAGCAACTGCGGATCGGTGAGGAAGTCGAACATGGTGGCCTCGCGAGATGTCGCCGCGCAGGTGCGGCGATCGTGCCGCGGCATCATAACAAGGCGCAGTGCGGCGCAGGGTTCGCGGTAGACTGCGAGCCTGCCCGGACGGGCAACGGAAAAGGACAGAGTCATGATCTCGGGCGAACTCGTCGCTGCGCTGCGCAGTGCGCGCCATGTGACGGTATTTACCGGCGCGGGCGTGTCGGCGGAAAGCGGCATTGCCACCTTTCGCGATGCGCAGAGCGGCCTGTGGGCGAAATACGACGCCACCGAACTGGCCACGCCCGAGGCCTTCGCGCGCGACGCGGCGCTGGTATGGGGGTGGTACGAATGGCGGCGCCAGCAGATGCTGCGCGCCGCGCCCAATCCGGCGCATGTGGCGATCGCCGCGCTGGTCGGCGCTGTACCGGCACTGAGCGTGATTACGCAGAACGTCGACGATCTGCATGAACGCGCCGGCAGCCGGGACGTCATCCATCTGCATGGCCGCCTGATGGCGCCGCGCTGCAGCGCCTGCGGCATGCCGTGGCGGCCGCCACCGACGCGCGACGATCTGCCCGAGGGCGGTCGGCCGACGCCTCCGCCGAACTGCCCGCGCTGCGCCGCGCCGGTCCGGCCCGGTGTGGTGTGGTTCGGCGAAGCGCTGCCCGAAGAGAACTGGCAGCAGGCCGTTGCTGCGGCGGCCGGCTGCGACCTGTTCATCAGCGCCGGCACCTCGGCGATGGTCTATCCGGCCGCCGATTTGCCGCAAATGGCCGCACAGTATGGCGCGCGCGTGGTACAGATCAACCCGCAGCCCACCGCGCTCGACCCGCTCGCCGACTGGAATCTGCGCGGCGCGGCGGGCGACGTGTTGCCGGCCTTGATTGCAGCGGCCTTTGGCGGTGCGCCGAACGCCACCGCTTGATGCCGGTTTCATTGCCCGTTCTGCGGCTCGAGCCCTGCATGCAATTGAACGACGAAGTTAGCTTTACCCTGGGCGCCGCGCACGGCACCGCGTCAAACATGGCCATACACCACCACAGCGCGGGCGGCTGGTGGCGATCGCCGGCGGGTGTTGGGAGAGAGCAGCATGACTGAAAACCGAAAACGGGCGCACGATTTTGAACAGGTGGCTCTCGCGCTGCAAGGCGGCGGCGCGCTTGGTGCTTACCAGGGCGGTGCCTATGCGGCGCTCGCCGACGGCGGCGTCGAGCCGGACTGGGTGGCTGGCGTGTCGATCGGCGCGATCAACGCGGCGATCATCGCTGGCAATGCCGTCGGGCATCGCGTTGACGCTTTGCACCGCTTCTGGCATCGCATTACGCGCTTCATGCCCGGCCATTTCGCCTTCCCTGAATTGCCGCTACCCGCTGCGCTGGCGAACATGATGTCGGCAGGGCGCAATCTCGCCTTCGGCCAGCCGGCGTTCTTCCGCCCGCGTGTGCCGCCGCCCTTTTTTTGGCCTGCCGGCGCGCCCAATGCGGTCAGTTTTTACGACATTGCGCCGCTGCGCCAGACACTGCTCGAACACATCGATTTCGACCGCCTCAACGACGGGCCGATGCGGGTGTCCTTCGGCGCAGTGGACGTCGAGCGCGGCAATTATGTCTATTTCGACAACCGCGAACGGCGCGTCGGCCCGGAACACGTAATGGCTTCGGGCGCGCTGCCGCCTGGTTTTCCGCCGGTCGAGGTGGACGGGCGCTGGTACTGGGATGGCGGTCTTGCCGGGAATACGCCACTCGATTTCATCCTGCATCACAAGCCGCGGCCCGACACGCTGATTTTCCAGATCGACCTGTGGCCGGCACGCGGCAGCGTGCCCGACAACATTATCGATGTGGCCGAGCGCGCCAAGGAAATCCAGTATTCGAGCCGCACCCGGCTCAACAACGACCACATGGTGCGCGAGATGCGCCTGCAGCGCCGCGTTCGCGCGCTGCTCGATCGCGTGCCGCACGATCCGGATGCCGAAGGTCTGCGCGAACTGCTCGAAGCCGAATGCGCGGGCGGCGTGGCGAACATCGTGCAACTCATTTACCAGAGCCAGCACTACGAACACGACAGCAAGGACTACAACTTCAGCCGCCGCATGATGGAAGAGCATTGGCAGAGCGGTCGCGCCGACACCGAGCGCATGCTCGCCATCCCGGCCATCTTCGAAGCGCCCGATGCGGACACGGGCATTCGCCAGTTCGCCAGCGACAAGGTGTAAGGCGTGCCGCGCCGATCACCACGGGCGCGCTCGCGGAGGTGCCAGCGCGCAGCGTCTTAGGGTTCGCGCACCTCGGGCAGCGGTTCGCCTTCGGGCACGAAACGCAGCGCCAGTCCGTTGTTGCAATAGCGCTCGCCGGTCGGCTGCGGGCCGTCGTTGAACACATGGCCCTGGTGGCCACCACAATGCGCGCAATGATATTCGGTGCGCGGCATCACCATCTTGAAATCCGTCTTGGTGGCCACCGCACCCGGCAGCGGCTGCCAGAAGCTGGGCCAGCCGGTGCCGCTGTTGTACTTGGTTTCCATCGAAAACAGCGGTGTATGGCATGCCGCGCAAACAAAGGTGCCGGGGCGCTTCTCGTCGTTCAGCGGGCTGCTACCGGCCGGCTCGGTGGCTTCCTCGAACAGCACGCGCCAGGCGTCGCCGGACACGACGCTGGACCAGCCAGAATGGTCTTTCTTTGCCATGGTGTCTCCATCGATGTTTTCCGGCCGCAAGGTGGCCGGCGATCAGTGGACCGATCCGTGGTGCCGCAGTTTCAGTTGGTACGGCGCGACGCCATGGCATCGAGCCAGTGTTCGATCACCGCGCGGGCGACCGGAGCGAGCCGCGCGCCGTGCAGCGCGCTGGCGGTGCGCAGCGCTGGCACGTTGGCCCCAGCGGCCGTCAATGCAACGCTGTGGCCAATCAGCCATTGCTCGATGCGCGCCGCTTCTACTTCGAGGTGAAACTGCAAGGCGAGCCCGTGGCGCCCAACAGCAAAGGCCTGATGCGCGCAGGCCGCTGATGCGGCCAGCGCGACCGCGCCGGGCGGGGTGTCGAAGGTGTCGCTGTGGCAATGAAATACCGGCAGATCGCCGACCGCGGCGAGCGGCGACGCGCAACCTGCCTCACTCAATTGCAGCGCCGACCAACCGATTTCCGGCCGCACGGCGGGGTATACCCGGGCGCCCATGGCCGTTGCCATGAGCTGCGCACCGAGTCCGATGCCGAGCGTCGGCCGGCGCGAAATGAGGCGCTGGCCGATGACGCGGATTTCTTCGGCAAGGTAAGGGTAGCGATCGCTGTCGTAGGCGCTCACCGGCCCGCCACACACCACAAGCAGATCCGCATTGCGCAGACGCTCGGCGCGCGCATTGACGCCAGCATCGACCAGCGCGATGGAAAACCCGCGTTCGCGCAATGGCGCTTCGAACTGGCCAAGGCCTTCGAATGCCAGGTGACGCAGGACGCAGGCGACGGCCATGGGCGCTTCAGCCGGCCCGCACGTGGCGCGCGGCGCCGATCACGGCCAGGCCGGTGAGGAGCAGGAGCGCGCTCGCCGGTTCGGGCACGGCCGAAACCAGCCGCGCGTCGAGGGTGGGAATATCGAGTGTCGCCACGCCGGTATCGTGCACCGTGGAATAGGCGATATCGAAAAAGGCCGGTTGATACTGCGAACCGTTGCATCCCGGCCCGTCGAAGCCGGCTTGCTCGCACGCGATCTCGGGCACGATATGGGTGCCACTGGGGTCGATCGTTTCGTTCTGGACGCCGAGCGAGAAACTGATGCCGGCGCGACCGGCAGCATCGACGCCGTTGCTGTCGAAGAAATAGCCAGTGGCCATCGAGCCGCTCACCAGATCCGCCTGCAGGAAAGCCTGTCGGCTAAACGGGTTGATGCCGCCGGTCGACACTTCGAACTGTGCGATGAGTGTGCCGTTGTCGGCACCAAAGATGCCATTCGTCGAGCCGAAATCGAAGGTCGAATCCGAGTAGATATCGATTGTGCCATGTGTGAAATCACTGCCGAACAAGCCGAGGTAGCCGCCTATATGATAGCTGACCGTGATGTCGTGCGCACTGTACGGTGCGCTACCGCTGGCGTCGAGCACCTGGTATGCGCCGTGCTCGTCGAAGTCAAGTGCCAGAAAATGCGTGCGTGAAAAACTCTGCTCAATGAAACCGAATCCGCCAATGTTGAGCGACGACACCAGACTCGCTTCCGCCAGGCCAGTGCCTGTGGGATTGAAATACCAGTTGCTCGCGGCCTGCACCGCGGATTGCGCCGTGATGAAACATGTTGACACAAGTGCGGTGCGAAAAACACGCGAAACGAACGACATCACTTAACCTCCGGGAAATCAATTGAAATATTTGGTTACGGAGTGCGCAATATAATTCAGGGCGGCCGTCGCGTGCAGCCGTTTTGCATTTTTTATTCCTTTTGCGTTGCCCGCCGTTGCGTTCAAACAACGGGTGCCTTGCGATCTTGTGCACAGCACCATAGGCTTGCCTGTCGAACGCATCCTGCACTTGCATTTTTATGGAGATTTCATGCTGGAAGACGTCAAGGAAGTGCTCATGAACACCGCCTGGATCGACGAATACGCGATTCCCATGGCGATCAACCTCGGATTCGCCCTGCTGATCTTCGTCGTCGGTCGCTGGCTTGCACGCGCCGTTTCCGCAATCACGCGGCGTGTGCTCAACCGCTCCAAGCTCGACGTGATGCTGATCGACTTCGTGCTGTCGATCCTCAACGGCGTGCTGCTGCTGGTGGTGGTGATTGCGTCACTCAACCAGCTCGGTGTCGATACAACCTCGCTGGTCGCGCTGATCGGTGCCGCCGGGCTGGCGATCGGCCTGTCGCTGCAGGATTCACTCAAGAATTTCGCCGCCGGCGTGATGTTGGTGGTCTTCCGTCCGTTCAAGGCCGGTGACTTCGTCGAAGCCGCCGGCACCAGCGGCGTGGTCGAGCGCATCAGCATCTTCAGTTCGATCTTTCGCACCGCCGACAACCGCGAGGTCATCATCCCCAACGGTGCGATCTATGCCGACGTGATCACCAACTACTCGGCGCGCGACACGCGGCGCATCGATCTGCTGATCGGCATCGGCTATGACGACGATATCCGCAAGGCGAAGTCGGTGGTCGAAGGCGTGCTCAAGGCGGACGCGCGGGTACTGGCCGAACCTGCGCCGTTCGTCGCGGTGGCCGATCTGGGTGCGAGCAGCGTCGATCTGCACATCCGCCCGTGGGTCAAGTCAGGCGACTATTTCGCCGCCAGCTGCGACCTCAAGGAAGCCATCAAGACGGCCTTCGATGACCACGGTATATCCATTCCCTATCCGCAGTCCGAAATGCATGTGCACCATGTCGACATCCCATCGAGCGGCGAGCGCCCGCTGGCCGAGGCGCGTTGAGCCGCGCTCGCGCGATGCCGCCTGCCGACCGCGGACGGTCTGACATCGTGGCGATCGGCCCATGCGCCTGTGTCGATGGGACGCCATTCGGCGCCGACACCGCCGGCGAGCGCGCCCAGATCGTCGCGCCTCTAACCGCCGGTCGATCCCGTGGCGGGATGAAGGCGCTGCGCGCGGGCGACGCCGCACGGCGGAACGAATGCCGTTGGTTCGGCCTTGACGAGGCCGCGCTTCTCAGACGCCGGCAGCGGGCGCGCGCGGCGCGTGCCGTGTGAGGTAGGCGTCGAGCCGGTTGGCGAACGCCTGGATGTCGGCCTTGCCGAGCGCCGCCGGACCGCCGGAAATCTGCCCGGTCGAGCGCAATTCGTGCATGAGATTGCGCGTCGACAGCACATCCTGAATGTTCTCAGCGGTGTACAGCGTGCCGCGCGGATCGAGTGCCGCGGCGCCGCGTTCGATGACCTGCGCGGCAAGCGGAATGTCCGCGGTAATTACCAGATCGCGCGGCGCCACGCGCGCCGCGATGTAGTCGTCGGCGACGTCGAAACCGGCTTCCACCTGCACCGCGCGGACGTGCACCGAACGCGGTACCTGCAACATCTGGTTGGCGACCAACGTGGTGGCGATGCCACGCCGCTCGGCAGCGCGGAAAATGATGGCCTTGACGGGGCCGGGACACGCGTCGGCATCGATCCACATTTGCATACTGGAAAGCTTACCCGAGCGTGGCGACGCGGCGCCAGTTGGGTTGCCGGTCATCGAATCCGCCGCGCGAACGTTGACTGCACTGCCCAGCGCGCCATTCGGCCAGAATGTTTCCGACCGTCACGCCACCCTGACACTGGCACCGGCACATGGCAAGATGAGCCATATCAAATTGATGGCGTGGGCCAAGCCACCTGCACCATCGAACCCAAGGGGCAGATCGACAGACGGATATGCTCTCCCCACTGCACAGGAGAAACACCATGAAACTTCAAATCGCGGTTCTCGCCGTTACCAGCGCATTGGCGCTGCAAGGGTGCGAGACCACTCAAACACAGAATAAGGCAATCGGCGCCGTGTCCGGTGCGGTCATCGGCGGCGTCGTCGGCGACAAGGTGGGCGGCACGCGCAGCACTGTGGTGGGCGCAGCGCTCGGTGGCGCCTTCGGCTACCTGATTGGATCAAAAGTGGGTGTTACCGAGCAACCCGACGGATCGGTCAAGCTCGACATCCCCGGCGCGGTGCTTTTCCAGACCAACAGCGCGCAGATCAGCCCGGACTTCGAGCAAACGCTCGATCAGATCGCCGGCACGCTGCAAGAACATCCCGAAACGTCTGTCACCGTGGTCGGCCACACCGACAGCGCGGGCGCCGCCGATTACAACGAACGCCTCTCGGTCAAGCGCGCCACCAGTGTCACCAACTACCTCGCCGCGCGCGGCATCGACCCGATGCGCCTGTCGGCGACCGGACAGGGTGAATCCATGCCGGTGGCCGACAACAGCACCGCGGAAGGGCGTGCGCAGAACCGGCGCGTGGAAATGTTCGTGCGCTGAACCGTCTCACCCCGCTGGATCAGCGGTCACGGATCCACCCAAAGCGCCGACTGCTCGCGCGGTCGGCGCTTTTTTAGTCACCCGATGATGGCGCGACGCTCCGGTGGCGACGCCCCACCATGTCGCGGTTCGGCGCAGTACATCAGCGCAGCCTGGCGCCAGCCTCACGCGAGTGCATCGCACAAGCGCTGCGCCTCGCGTTC
>CBDULG010000110.1:0-9142 GCA_965367985.1 uncultured Rhodocyclaceae bacterium | reverse complement strand
CGTCGAGCGACAGATCGACGTCTTCCATGCTGCCGTTGGACTTGGCGGCAAAGTAATAGCGCAGCCATTCCGGATTGAGTTTTTGCTCGGTGTAGGAGCGCGCGGTGATGAACGTGCCGCGGCTCTTCGACATCTTTGCGCCGTCGACGGTGAGAAAGCCGTTGACCGCCAGTTGCGTCGGTGTGCGGTAGCCGGCGAAGTGCAGCATGGCGGGCCAGAACAAGGCGTGGAAGTAGAGGATGTCCTTGCCGATGAAGTGCACAAGCTCGGTGTTGCTTGCCGCCGCGCCATCGATGTAGCGGGCGACGTCGATATCGCCACGCTTGTCGGCCAGATTGCGGAAGCTGGCGAAGTAGCCGATTGGCGCGTCCAGCCAGACATAAAAATACTTGCCGGGCGCGCCCGGAATCTCGAAGCCGAAATAGGGCGCGTCGCGCGAGATGTCCCAGTCGGAGAGCTTGTTTTCTCCCGCGCTGCCGAGCCATTCCTTCATCTTGTTGGCTGCTTCGGGCTGCAGGCGTCGGGTGCCGGCGGCGTCGCTGCCCTGCGTCCAGTCACGCAGGAAATCCACTGCGCGCGGATCGGAGAGCTTGAAGAAGAAGTGCTCGGAGGTGCGCATTTCCGGGCGTGCGCCCGACACCGCGGAGACCGGATTCTTGAGATCGGTGGGCGCGTAGGCTGCGCCGCAGACCTCACAGTTGTCGCCGTACTGATCGGCCGAACCGCACTTCGGGCATTCGCCCTTGATGAAGCGATCGGGCAGGAACATGTCCCGAACCGGGTCGTAAAACTGTTCGATGGCGCGCGTTTCGATGAGTCCCGCCGCCTGCAGCTTGCGGTAGACATCTTCCGCGTAAAGCCGGTTTTCCTCGCTGTGGGTCGAATGGTAGTTATCGAACTCGACGCCGAAATCGGTGAAGTCGCGCAGGTGCTCGCCGTGCACGCGGGCGATCAGCGCTTCGGGCGTGATGCCTTCCTTTTCGGCGCGCAGCATGACCGGCGTGCCGTGCGTGTCGTCGGCGCAGACATAGTGCACCGTGTGCCCCTGCATGCGCTGGAAGCGCACCCAGATGTCGGCCTGAATATAGCCGACAAGGTGGCCAAGGTGGATGTCTCCGTTGGCGTAGGGGAGGGCATTAGTGACGAGGATCTTGCGCGGCATGGTGACCTGCGGTTGCGGCGAAAGGCGCAATTTTAGCAAAGGCGCGACCTGCCGCGGCATTCGGCGCGATTATGGGCGATTCAGGGCGGCTTTATTCGGGCAGGTAAAGATAGATCTCGACCCGGCGATTCGCCTGACGACCTTCTTCCGTATCGTTGTCGGCCACCGGTTCGCGCTCGCCTGCGCCTTCCGCATGCAGTCGTGTCGCAGCGATGCCAGCGGCGTTGATCAGGTACGCTGCCACGGCGAGCGCGCGTTCGCGCGACAGTGCCATGTTGTAGCCTTCGCGCCCGATGCTGTCGGTGTGGCCGACGATGCGTGCGTGCAGCGCCGGGTAGGTCTCGAGTGTTGTTGCCAGGCCGCCGAGTGTTTGTGCAAATTGCGCCGAGATGCGCGTGGCGCCGCTTTCAAAACCCTCGGCGTCGGGGATCTTGAGGCGCACGCCGTCGGCGTCTGGTGCGGCGACCTGCGCGCCGTTGCCCGCAGTGGCCTTTGCCATGAAGGCGGCGACCTCGGGCCAGTCGATTTCGACGGCGTCGGGTCGTTCAGTCGTCGTCGAAACCGCTGGCTCGACCGCTTCAGGTGCCTTGTCCGGAATGCGTTGCGGCGTCGCGCAGGCGGCGAGGGCAAGCGCGAGCATCAGCAACAACAGGTGACGACACGTCTTCATGCACGAAATCTTACCTGACTCCACGATCACTTCGCTCGCCCGCGTGTGGGTGAGTGAACAACGCGTCGCTTCGGTATCATGAACCTGATTCGCGGCGCGTGCCGCACACGAAATCGGAGTCAGCATGGAATTGGGTCAGGAACAGCTTCGCGATGCGCTTAAGGGTGTTATCGATCCCAACACCGGCAGGGACCTGGTGAGCACGCGCAGTGTGCGCGAGATCGCCATCGACGGTGGCAAGGTGTCGCTGTCGGTGGAGGTGGGGTATCCAGCGCGATCGCAGGAAGCGACGATTCGCGCGCTGATCACCGATGCATTGCAGAAGGTGTCGGGCGTCACCGCCGTGGAGGTGGGCGTGACCACGCACATCATCGCGCATGCCGTGCAGCACGGCGTCAAACTGCTCGAGGGCGTCAAGAACATCATTGCAGTGGCCTCCGGCAAGGGCGGCGTGGGCAAGAGCACGACCGCGGTCAATCTGGCGCTCGCGCTGGCCGCCGAGGGCGCCAAGGTGGGCCTGCTCGATGCCGATATCTACGGTCCGTCGCAGCCGCAAATGCTCGGCATCCAGGGGCAGCAGCCGGAGTCGCCGGATGGAAAGTCGCTCACCCCGCTCCAGGCGCATGGCGTGCAGGCGATGTCGATCGGTTTTCTGGTCGATGTCGAAACGCCCATGGTGTGGCGCGGGCCGATGGCCACGCAGGCCCTCAAGCAGTTGCTTACCGAAACCAACTGGGCCGATCTGGACTATCTTATTGTCGATATGCCGCCGGGCACGGGCGACATCCAGCTCACGCTGTCGCAAAGCGTGCCGCTCACCGGCGCGGTGATCGTCACCACGCCGCAGGACATTGCCCTGCTCGACGCGCGCAAGGGCGTGAAGATGTTCGAAAAAGTCGGTGTGCCGATTCTCGGCGTGGTCGAGAACATGAGCATGCACATCTGCCCGAACTGTGGTCACGAGTCCCACATTTTCGGCAGCGGCGGCGGGCAGAAAATGTGCGAAGACTATGGCGTCGCCTTCCTCGGCGCGCTGCCGCTCGACCTGCAGATTCGCGAGGAAGTCGATGCGGGCTGTCCGACCGTGGTCGCCGATCCGGACGGCCGCGTGGCCGGCCTCTACAAGGAAATCGCACGGAAAGTGGCGGTGGGTGTGGCGAACCGCGCCAAGGACATGACGCACAAGTTTCCCAACATCGTCGTGCAGAACACTTGAGCAAGGTGCGCTCTGACCCTGGTATTAAGGCGGGCGCATCGTCGCTAGAATGGGCGGTTTTCGGGTACCGGTCCGCTGTGCGGATCACAGCGGAGCATAAGGATGTCGATCAAGTCGGATAAATGGATTCGCCGCATGGCGGACGCGCAGGGCATGATCGAGCCTTTCGCGCACGATCTGGTGCGCCAGAACGAGACCGGCAAGATCGTCTCGTATGGCACCTCGAGCTACGGCTATGACGTGCGCTGTGCCAACGAATTCAAGATTTTCACCAACATCAATTCGACGATCGTCGACCCGAAGGCCTTCGATTCGCGCAACTTCGTTGATTTCGACGGTGATGTGTGCATCATCCCGCCCAACTCGTTCGCGCTCGCGCGCACGGTCGAATACTTCCGCATTCCGCGCGGCGTGCTCACCATTTGTCTGGGCAAGAGCACCTACGCGCGCTGCGGCATCATCGTCAATGTCACGCCGCTCGAACCCGAGTGGGAGGGTCATGTGACGCTGGAATTTTCCAACACCACACCGCTGCCGGCGCGCATCTACGCTAACGAGGGTGTCGCGCAGATGCTGTTTTTCGAGTCGGACGAAGAGTGCGAGACCTCGTACCGCGACCGTGGCGGCAAGTATCTCGGCCAAACCGGCGTCACGCTGCCGAAGATCTGAGCACGGCTGATCACGGTTTCATAATCAGCCAAATCCCAACCAGTGCGCCGGGCACGTTACGATAAGGCTCGCGGGTGAAAATCCCGGCGGGCTTTTCCATTCAGGGGGCGAGGATGCGGTTCCAGTTTCCGATCATGATCATCGACGAGGACTTTCGCTCGGAGAACACCAGCGGGTTCGGAATACGCGCACTGGCGAAGGCGATCGAGAGCGAGGGCATCGAGGTGCTTGGCGTCACCAGCTTCGGCGACCTGTCGTCGTTCGCCCAGCAGCAGAGCCGTGCGTCGACCTTCATCGTGTCGATCGACGACGAGGAATTCGGTTCGCCCGAGGACGCCACCAAGGTCATCGAGGCATTACGGTTGTTCGTTAGCGAGATCCGTTTTCGCAACGCCGACATCCCGATTTTCATCTACGGTGAAACTCGGACCAGCCGCCATATCCCGAACGACGTGCTGCGCGAGATGCACGGTTTCATCCACATGTTCGAGGACACGCCGGAGTTCATCGCGCGCTATGTCATCCGCGAGGCGCGCGCGTATCTGGACAGTCTCGCGCCACCGTTCTTCCGTGCGCTCACCCACTACGCGGCGGACGGTTCGTACTCGTGGCATTGCCCGGGGCATTCGGGCGGCGTGGCATTTCTGAAGAGCCCCGTCGGCCACATGTTCCACCAGTTCTTTGGCGAGAACATGCTGCGCGCCGATGTATGCAATGCGGTCGAGGAACTGGGCCAGCTGCTCGACCACACCGGCCCGGTAGCCGCCTCCGAATACAATGCCGCGCGCATTTTCCATTGCGATCACCTGTATTTCGTTACCAACGGCACCTCCACCTCCAACAAGATGGTGTGGCATACCACGGTGGCGCCGGGCGATGTGGTGGTGGTCGACCGCAACTGTCACAAGTCGATTCTCCACTCGATCATCATGACCGGCGCGGTGCCGGTGTTCCTCACGCCGACGCGAAACCACTACGGCATCATCGGGCCGATTTCGCTCGATGAGTTCAAGATCGAGAATATCCGCAAGAAGATTGCTGCCAATCCGTTTGCCGGCAAGGCCGCCGAAGTCAAACCGCGCATCTTGACGATCACCCAGTCGACCTATGACGGCGTGCTCTACAACGTCGAGGCGATCAAGGAGATGCTCGACGGCGAGATCGACACACTGCATTTCGACGAAGCGTGGCTGCCGCATGCCGCCTTTCACGATTTCTACGGCGACTATCACGCCATTGGTGACGAGCGGCCGCGTTGCCATTCGTCGATGGTGTTCTCCACCCAGTCGACCCACAAGCTGCTCGCCGGGCTGTCGCAGGCCTCGCAGATTCTCGTTCAGGATTCGCAAACCCGAAAACTCGACCGCGACGTGTTCAATGAGGCCTATCTGATGCACACGTCGACCTCGCCGCAATACTCGATCATCGCCTCATGCGATGTCGCGGCGGCGATGATGGAGCCGCCCGGCGGCACCGCGCTGGTCGAGGAATCGATCAGCGAGGCACTCGATTTTCGCCGTGCGATGCGCAAGGTGGACGAGGAGTTCGGCGCCGACGACTGGTGGTTCAAGGTGTGGGGGCCGGAGTATCTGGCCGACGAGGGCATGGGCGAGCGCGAAGACTGGATGCTCAAGGCCGGTGAGCGCTGGCACGGCTTCGGCGACCTGGCGCCGGGTTTCAACATGCTCGATCCGATCAAGGCGACGCTCATCACGCCAGGGCTGGACGTGGACGGCGATTTCGCCGAGTGGGGCATCCCCGCCGGGGTACTTACGCGCTACCTCGCCGAGCATGGCATCGTGGTCGAGAAGACCGGACTCTACTCGTTCTTCATCATGTTCACCATCGGAATTACCAAGGGACGCTGGAATACGCTGGTGACGGAGTTGCAGCAATTCAAGGACGACTACGATCGCAACCGTCCGCTGTGGCGCGTGATGCCCGAATTCATTGCCAAGTTTCCGCGCTACGAACGCGTCGGGCTGAAAGACCTGTGCGCGCAAATCCATAACTTCTACGGCGAGCACGATGTCGCGCGGCTGACCACCGAGATGTACCTGTCGGACATGGTGCCGGCGATGCGCCCCACCGATGCGTTTGCCAAGATGGCGCACCGCGAGATCGAACGCGTGCCGATCGACGAGCTCGAAGGCCGAATCACCAGCGTACTGCTCACCCCCTACCCGCCAGGCATTCCGCTGCTGATTCCCGGCGAATGCTTCAATCCGACCATCGTGCGCTACCTGTCCTTCGCGCGCGAATTCAATGCGGCGTTTCCAGGCTTCGAAACGGACATCCACTGCCACGAAAATGATGAGATCGCCGGGGTCGCCCACTATCATGTGGACAGTGTGAAGCAGGCCTGAGGCTGCCCGTCAGCGCCGCTTGCAACGGCGGTATTCGACGAAGTCCACCGCGTAGTCGTTTTCAGCGTCGGCCATGTGATGCGTGCGCTGCGTTTCGTGGAAGTTGCTGCGATCGAAGTCGGGAAATCGTGCATCGCCCTCGACCGCTGACTGTATTTCGGTAATCAGCAGCCGATCGGCTATTGGCAACACCTGCGCGTAAAGCTGCGCACCGCCGATCACGAAGATTGTCTCGTCGTCTTCGCAGGCCGAAATTGCCGCATCGAGGCTGTCGACCACCTGTGCGCCCTCGACGCGCAAGTCGCGATTGCGGCTCACCACGATGTTGCGCCGTCCAGCGAGCGGCCGACCAAGTGACGCCCACGTCTTGCGTCCCATCACCACGGGGTGGCCAATGGTCGTCCGTTTGAAATGGGCAAGATCTGCTTTGAGGCGCCAAGGCAAACCGTTGTCACGACCGATCACCCCATTGCGTGCGACAGCTGCGATCACGGCGATTTCAGGGCGTGTCATACAGCGACCGGCGCGGCGATGTGGGGATGCGGTTCGTAACCCTCGAAGCCAATATGCTCAAAGCGGAAATCAAACAGATCGCGCACCGCCAGATCGAGCCGCAGTGCGGGCAGCGGCCTGGGCGGTCGAGTCAATTGCAGGCGGGCCTGCTCGAAATGATTGCGATACAGGTGACAATCACCGCCCGTCCATACGAACTCCCCGGGCGCGAAGTTGCACACCTGCGCCACCATGCAGGTGAGCAGCGCATACGAGGCGATGTTGAATGGTACGCCGAGAAAAACGTCGGCACTGCGCTGATAGAGCTGACAGGACAGCTTGCCGCCGGCAACGTAGAATTGGAAGAGCGCGTGGCATGGCGGCAGCGCCATGCGATCGACATCTGCCGGATTCCATGCCGAAACCAGGTGGCGGCGCGAATCGGGGTTGGTCTTGAGCGCGTCGACGAGCTGACGTATCTGATCGATTTCGCCGCCGTCACGTGCCGGCCAGTGTCGCCACTGGTGACCATAGACCGGACCCAGATCGCCGTTCTCGTCGGCCCAGTCATCCCAGATGGAGACGCCGTGCGCTTGCAGATAGGCAATATTCGTCTCGCCGGACAGAAACCACAGCAACTCGTGGACGATCGAGCGCGTGTGTAGCTTCTTGGTAGTGAGCAGCGGAAAGCCCTTGCTCAGATCGAACCGCATCTGGTGACCAAATATCGAGCGCGTGCCCGTGCCGGTCCGGTCGGATTTATCGTCGCCGTGCTCAAGAATGTGCTGCATCAGGTCGAGATACTGTTGCATAGGGGAACCGGTCGCGGGATCGAGGCGAAGATTGTAACGCCACTGGACCGTCGCCAGCGGCACGTCCCGCGCGCGCTCCACCCGTCGATTGGACGCACACGGGGTCGGCGCGCGTCGCTTGATGTATGAAATAATTGCTGAAAAGAACGAAACCACGTTCGCCCCATTGACGAGCCGCCTAAATGTTGCTGAGCATCTCCAATACGCCCGCCCATCACACCGCGTTGCTGGATGAAGTGACATGGCGCCTGCAGGCGGTGCCGGCAAGCGAACCCGGGGTCGCACTCGACGAGTTGACCGCCGCTCTGGCGACGGTGGTCGAAGACGACACATGGCCGTTGGCGGCCCTCGCAGATGCGTTGGCGCGACTCGATGAAGCTGCCCAACCGCACATTCGTCAGGCGTTCAAGGCCTTCATGCAATCGGTGGCGCTCAGCACCGGGCGAAGTGAGGTGCTCCACGCGACATGTACGCGGTATCTGAGTTCGCTGGTCAACGCGTGCATGAGCGCCTTGCACCGCGGGCGCTACGCGACAAACACGCCGGACGCGCTGATGGTCGAAGTCGCCGCGCGCCTGATGCGGGCGAACGCGGCACGCCTCAAGTGGGATCATCTAGTCTATGGCCCGTACGACGCCGCACTGTGGCCACAGATGGGGGCGATCTTCCTGGACGCAATCGAGGCGAATCGCCTGGCGACACCGGTCAGACTGCGCCTTGGCCGTGATACCGAAACTTCCATTCAAAAGGAATACCTGCGCGCGGTCGCCTTGAAATGCGCAGGCCCGGATCAACTGCCCGTCGAGCTGGTCGATGTCGTCGATCGGTTGGTGCGATACCTGTTGCCCGCAATGCATTTAGGTGCAACGCCTGTCGAGGGCGCACGCTTCTTTGTCTCGCCGATGCTGGGGAGCGAACCGCGGCGCCTGGTAAGAGCGCTCGAAACCGATGATTCCACTTGGTATTTTTCCCCGTTGATGGCAGAGCAGCCGCTGGCCGAGCTAGAAAGCCTGCTGCGTAAAGGGGTGGTGCCCGGGGGCCTCGAAGGCGGCGCGGGCGCCAAAGAGCGCATCATGGCGACGATTCGTCATTTGCGCCGCACTTGGTACGACACACCCATTTCGCGCCGTCACAGGCGGCATGTCATGGATGGGCGCATCGCGGCCGTGCGCGGTTTTTCCGCGCTGCGACAAGCGCTCAAGTTGGGCGCCGACGTCCCGCAGCCGACTTGGGATTTGCGCGATGCGAGCGTAAACGGGCTGGGTGTTCTTGCTCCATTGGCCGAAATGGGTCCGCCGCGGATTGGTGAGTTGATAGGCGTTCGGACCGAGGACATCGGCGAATGGCGCCTCGGCATGGTTCGGCGTATCCAGCGGGACGAGTTCAATCGTGCGCTGATAGGTCTCGAAACGTTTGCGTCGGCACCCCGTATCGTGCGTGCCGACGACGGCAGGGCACCGGTTGATGTGCTGCTGTGTGATCCCTTGCATCGGGGCGGTCAGTTGCGCGTCGTCGCCCCCGTCAACGTCCTGCGCTCTGGCGCAGCGTTATTCGTCGCCGAAAACGGTGTCGTGCAGAAGCTCAAACCGCTCACAACGATCTGGCGAGGCAGTGAATTCGAGGTACGGACGTACTTGGCGCTCTAGGCCGAATGTCGCATCGCGCTGCGTTGCGCTGCCGTCTCCCTGACGCGCCCTCCGGTCTGTTTTTCTTTCTGTAGAGTGGGGTTGACGGGTAGTTTTTTGGGTGTCAGAA
>CBDULG010000109.1:0-9290 GCA_965367985.1 uncultured Rhodocyclaceae bacterium | reverse complement strand
AAAAAAAGCCCCGCTAATTAGCGGGGCTTTTTTCTACAAGCGGCAACTCCGAAGGTTTATCGACGACAGCGCAGCCGGCATGGGTACGTTTAACCTGGAAACCGCAGTCGACCGCTTATAGGTCTAGGGAAGTCATTGTTGAGTTTGACTTTTATTTCAGTTGTGAACGTCGAGTTGTGCAATTCAGTGCGCAGGTAATCGGCTGACTCTATTGCGTGATGGTCGGTACGAAGGGCGAAGCCCGTGGTGCCCGCCATCATGCAGTGCCAAAAATTCGCGCCCTGCCCGGCTCGCTGCTTCTCCAGTTCGAGGGCATTATTCCTGCTGCGGGACGTAAGGGCAGTTCCGCGCTGGCCTTGAATGTTTTCTTCCCGGCATGCCACGGCGGATTCAACGGCGCAGCTAAAGCGTAAATGCCGCTATTGGCACTGCAGTTGGTTTACCGTGAACGGTATGGCTGCCAACCCCTTTCTCCCCCTCTTCTTCGTACTCCTCTGGAGCACCGGTTTCATCGGTGCAAAGTTCGGTCTGCCGTATGCCGAACCACTCACCTTCCTCAGCACGCGCTATGTTCTGGTCATCGCGGTAATGTTAGTCGTGGCGCTCGCCAGCCGGGCGCCCTGGCCGCGCGATCGCGTCGCCGCTATGCATATTGCAGTCACCGGCCTAGTGCTTCACGGCATGTATCTGGGCGGTGTGTTCACGGCGATCGAGCGTGGCCTGCCGGCCGGGGTGACGAGCCTGGTGGTCGGATTGCAGCCGGTGCTGACCGCGGTGTGCGCCGGATGGTTGCTCGGTGAGCGGGTGACGCCGCGCCAGTGGTCCGGGCTTTCGCTGGGCTTTGTCGGCGTGGCACTGGTGGTTGGCGGTCGCGCGCAACTCGATACGGTCACTACGGACGCGCTTGCCGCCATGCTGTGGCCGGCGCTGCTCGCACTGGGCGGCATTACCGCCGGCACGCTCTACCAGAAACGCTATTGCCCACAGTTCGACCTGCGTACCGGTTCAGTCGTGCAGTTCGTGCCGACGCTGATCATCACCTTGCTGATCGCCTCACAGACCGAAACAATGACCATCGATTGGCAGGGCGAATTCGTATTCGCACTGCTGTGGCTGGTGCTGGTGCTCTCGGTGGGCGCCGTCAGCCTGCTCAACCTGCTCATTCGCAGCGGAAGCGCCACCAACGTGGCGAGCCTGTTCTACCTCACTCCGCCCGTCACTGCCGTGTTGGCGTGGGCGCTATTCGACGAAACGCTGTCGCTCATGTCCATGGCCGGGATGGCGATTGCGGTCACCGGAGTGTGGCTGGCGCGGCGTTAGAATGCCGCTGAGCGACCCCTACCGGAGAACCCGCATGTTGATGAGTACCACACACACCCTCGAAGGACAGACCATCCAGCGCTACCTCGGCGTAGTCAACGGCGAAGCAATCATAGGCGCCAACATTTTCAAGGACATGTTCGCCGCCGTGCGCAACGTGGTCGGCGGCCGCGCCGGGGCCTACGAGCGCACCCTGGCCGACGCACGCCAGATCGCCTTCGACGAAGTCGCCGCGGCGGCGAGCAAGCTGGGCGCCAATGCCGTAGTCGGCATCGACGTCGACTACGAAGTGCTGGGCGCGGACAACGGCATGCTGATGGTGTGCGTGAGCGGCACGGCGGTCGTCACCGCTTGAACACCGCCTCACGGATCACCGCGACGCGCGTGCTCGGCCTCGACCCGGGACTGCGCGTCACCGGCTTCGGCCTCATCGACACGCTGGGCCAGCGACTGCGCTACGTCGCCAGCGGCTGCATCAAGACGCAGACCGGCGACTTGCCCGGCCGCCTGAAGACCTTGCTCGACGGCGTGCGCGAAGTCATTGCCACGTACCAGCCCGACGAAGTGGCAATCGAGAAAGTCTTCGTCAACGTCAATCCGCAATCGACGCTGCTGCTCGGCCAGGCGCGCGGCGCAGTAATCTGCGGCGCGGTGTCGTGCGAGATGGCGGTGTTCGAATACACCGCGCTGCAGGTCAAGCAGGCGGTGGTGGGCCACGGCAAGGCGCACAAGGATCAGGTGCAGCACATGGTGCAACGCTTGCTCGCGCTGGCCGTCGCGCCGCAGGCCGACGCCGCCGACGCGCTGGCCTGCGCGATTTGCCATGCGCACGGTGGGCAGGGACTGGGCGCGCTGGCGACGGCCGGGCTGCGGCGACGGGGCGGACGCCTCAGCGAGCGATGAAATCGATTCATGCGGCACTTGAAAACGCTTCGCTTGTGCCCGCGCCAACCGCCTGACACCATGTGGGATTGAGTCGTCCTACCGCCGAGGAGAACGCACGATGTCAAACACCGCGCCGCCGTCGAACCCCCATGTCGGCCTGTTCGCCACCTGTCTGATGAATGCGCTGCGGCCGAGCATCGGCTTTGCCAGTGCCAAACTGCTTGAAGACGCCGGATGCCGCGTCAGCGTGCCGCCGTCGCAGGTCTGCTGCGGCCAGCCCGGGCTGAACAGCGGCGACGCCGACAGCGCCCGCGCGCTGGCAAAAAACGTGATCGAGGCCTTCGAAGAATTCGACTACGTGGTTGGCCCGTCGGGCTCGTGCATGGCGACCATCCGCCACGACTATGCCGACCTGTTCGACGGCATGGACGACTGGAAAGCGCGCGCCGAAGCGCTCGCCGCGAAGAGCCACGAGTTGCTGTCGTTTCTCACCGATGTCATGGGCGTCACCGCGGTCGACGCCGAATATCGCGGCAAGGTCACGTACCACGACTCCTGTTCCGGCTTGCGCAGCATGGGCGTCAAGGGCCAGCCGCGCCAGTTGCTGGCCAGTGTGAAAGGGCTGGAACTGACCGAGATGCGTGACACCGACGTGTGCTGCGGCTTTGGCGGTACCTTCTGCGTCAAATATCCCGAGATTTCCGCAAAACTCGCCGACGACAAACTCGCCGACGCGGCCAGCACCGGCGCCGACACCTTGCTCGGCGGCGATCTGGGCTGTCTGCTCCATCTGGCCGGCCGCATGCGCCGCAAGGGCTCCGCCGTACGCGTTTATCACACCGCCGAGATCCTCGCAGGAATGGCCGATGGCCCCGGCCTGGGCGACAGTGCACAGGAGACAAGCTGATGGAATTCCGCTCACCCGAGTTCAAGCCCCGCGCCGTCCACGCGCTGCAGGACATCAATCTGCAAAAGGCGCTCGCCATGGGTCGCGCCGGCTTTGTCGACAAGCGCGCCGCGGCGGCGGCGGCGTTGCCGGAGTTCGAGGCACTGCGCGACACCGCGGCGCAGATCAAGGACCATGTCCTCGAAAATCTGGACCACTATCTGGAACAATACGAAGCGGCCGTCACCGCGGTCGGCGGGCATGTGCACTGGGCCAAAGACGCCGAGGAAGCGCGCCGCATCATCCTCGGTATCTGCAAGCAGGCCGGCGCGAAGCGCATCACCAAGGGCAAGTCGATGGTGTCGGAGGAGATCGGCCTCAACGAAGCGCTGATCGACGACGGCTACGAGGTGGTCGAAACCGATCTTGGCGAGTACATCATCCAGCTTGCCGGCGAGCCACCGTCGCACATCATCGCGCCCGCCGTGCACAAGACCAAGGAGCAGGTCGCCGACCTGTTCGAGGCCGCGCACAAGACGACACGCAAGACCACCGCGCCCGAACTGGTCGCCGAGGCGCGCGAGGTGCTGCGCGAAAAATATTTCACCGCTGAAGTCGGCATCACCGGCGGCAACTTCCTCGTCGCCGAAACCGGCTCGTCGGTGATCGTCACCAACGAAGGCAACGGCGATCTCACCCAGACGCTGGCCCGGGTGCATATCGTCACCAGCGGCATCGAACGGGTGATCCCCACGCTTGACGACCTGTCGGTATTCCTGCGCGTGCTGGCGCGCAGCGCCACCGGCCAGGAGACCGAAAGCTACACCACCTACGCCACCGGTCCGCGCCGCCCCGGCGACCCCGACGGTCCCGAGGAATACCATGTGGTGCTGGTCGACAATGGCCGCTCAAAAATGCTCGGCGGGCGTTTCCAGCCGATGCTGCGCTGCATCCGTTGCGGCGCCTGCATGAATCATTGCCCCGTGTACGGCTCGGTCGGCGGCCACGCCTACGGTTGGGTCTACCCCGGCCCGATGGGTTCGGTGCTGACCCCACTCATCAAGGGCATGGACGGCACGTACGATCTGCCCAACGCGTGCACACTCAATGGTCGCTGCAAGTCGGTGTGCCCGGTGCGCATCCCGCTGCCCGATCTGCTGCGTGAGCTGCGCCACCGGCAGTTCCAGCAAGACCTCATGCCGAAACGGCAGAAACAGGCACTGCGCATGTGGCGCTTCGTTGCCGAACGGCCGCGCCTTTATCACTTCGCCGAGCGAATCGGCGTGCGTGCGCTGGCACGCATGGCCAGAGGCAAGGGACGGCTCACCAGCCTGCCGCTCGATCCCGGGTGGACCAAAGCGCGGGATTTCCCCGCACCCACGGGCCGGACTTTTCTTGAACTGTGGCAAGCCGAGCGAGGTGATAAATGAGCAGCCGCGAACGCATTTTTGAAGACATCCGCAAGGGCTTGGGGCGCGGCGCACTCGAAGACGCCGCCAAGGCGCGAGTCGACGCCCGTAACAGCCCGCCGCCCGCGCATGTGCGCCCGCGCATCGACGACGAAGATCTAGTGACACGCTTCGCAAAACACTTCGAATCGCGTTCCGGCACCACGGCCCGCATCACCAGCCGCGATGAGGTGGCCGCGGCCGTCGTCGAGTTCGCCGACGCACTCGGCCTGCCCCATCAGGCGATGGTGGGACGCGGCGTTGGCGCGCAGGGTTGGCCAGAGGGATGGCAGATCGACCACGGCGCCGCCGGCATCGACGCCACACTCGGCGTCTCGGCCGCCTTTCTCGGCATTGCCGAAACCGGCAGCGTGATGATGCTATCGGGCCCAGACAGCCCGATCACTCATAACTTCGTCCCCGAAACCCATGTCGTGGTGCTCGACGCCGAGCGCATCGTGCGCCACTACGAGGACTGCTGGGTCGCGCTGCGCGAGCGCGGCCAGGGCGCGCCGCGCACGATCAATTTCATCTCCGGCCCGTCGCGCACCGGCGATGTCGAACAGACGATCGAACTGGGCGCGCATGGCCCGCGCCGCATGCATGTGCTGATCGTCGGGTAGGGCCTCGGCGGGTTGAAAGTCGCCCTACCGGGCGAATGCGTCGGCGAAGCGTCGCGCGTCGGCGAGGAAGTGCGCGGCGTCCGCGGCAAAGGCGGCGTAGTCCTCGCGCAATGCCGCGCCGCTACCTAGAAATCGCTCGGGCCGGCTGAGGCGCCCTGCGATGCGGTCGAGGGCATGCACTATCGTATCGACTTCGCGATAGGCAGTCAGCCAGTCACTGTCGGCCATTCGCGCGATCACGCGGTTGGCGCCTGGCGGCAGTCGATCGCGGTGGGCAGCGAACAACGCGTACTGGCGAGTGGCAAAGTCGGGCAACACCTCGCCCGCGTGGTAGTCCGTCCAGTACGCAGCGAGAAAATGATCGTAAAACATGTCGACCATCACGCCGGCAAAGCGCCGATGCGCGCCGCGCACCCGTGCGCGGGAAGCCTGAAAGGCGGGATGGCGATCGGCAAAACTGTCGATGGCGCGATGCAGCGCCACGCCCGCAGCGATGTCGGGCGGCAGATCGCCGGGCAACGGCCCTTTGACGAAGTCGCCGGCCACTGCGCCAAGGCGGTCGCCCTCGACGGGACCGGCGAGCCACAGGTGGGCAAGAAAATTCATGTCGCGCTCACGTCGCGAAACAGCCGCGTAACCAGTCGACGAACTGCGCTACTTCGGGCCTCGCCAGGTCGCCGCTGGCACAGGTGACATAGTAGTTGCACGGCGACGCCGCGCATACATCGGTGAGCGGCACCAGCCGGCCGCTGTCCAGCCACATGGCGGCCGGGCGCCGAGTGCACAGCGCCACACCGAGGCCCGCCGCGGCCGCTTCGAGCAACATCCCCAGATCGTTGAACACCGCGCCACGCTCGGGTTCGGCGCGCGTCAGGCCGGCCGCCTCGAACCATGCCGCCCACGGCAACAGCGGCGAGCGCAGCAAGGCGCTGTTAGCCACGGCCGCGGCATCATCGAGCGGGTGAGTGGCCGCATACGCCGGCGAGGCAAGCGGACCGATGCGATCATTGAAGAGCCGATGCGCGACACCGCTCAGCTTGTTGCCGTCGGTCCAGCGGATATGGATGTCGGCCGGCTCGTCGGCCTCGGCACTGACCGGATTGGCAACATGCACCTCGAGATCGAGCGTCGGGCGTGCCTGCAGGTAGGCGGGTAGACGCGGCATCAGCAACTGGCGGGCAAACGTCGGTGGCACCGACAGGCGCAATCGCGTGCGGCGCTGTGCAGTATCGGCCGGCGTGCGCGCCAGCGCCAGAAAGGCCTCCCGCACGCGGGCCAGATAGAGGTGCCCGGCCGTGGTCAGGCGCACGCCGCCGCCGGTGCGCTCGAACAGCTGTGTGTCGAGCTGCTGTTCGAGCTGGCGGATGCGGTGACTCACCGCGCTTGGGGTAACGCACAACTCCTCGGCGGCCGGCGCGAATCCGCCGTACCGCGCAGCCGCTTCGAAGGCGGCGAGGGCGTGCATCGGCGGCACGCGGCGAAACAGGGGTTCGGTGCTCATGGGCGGGGCCTAAGACCGGCGACCCGCCCATTGCACCATATTTGACGACGCGGCGATCGATGCCGCTACGCCTTCGGAACGCGTCCCATCAAATAGAACGGCTCGTTGGGCGGCGTGCCGGCGAGATGGACGAGACGGTTGCTCATGCTGAAGAAAGCGGTGATGGCCCCGATATCCCAGATCGCCTCGTCATCGAAGCCATGCGCGCGAAGGGCGTCGAAATCAGCAGCTTCGATCTCACCGCCGCGCACGCTCAACTTCATCGCAAAGTCGAGCATGGCGCGCTGGCGCGGCGTGATTTCGGCTTTGCGGTAGTTGGTCGCCAACTGGTCTGCGATGCGCGCGTTCTTGGCCCGGATGCGCAATACCGCACCATGCGCCACAACGCAGTACAGGCAATTACCGGTGCCCGATGTGGCGACGACGATCATCTCGCGCTCAGCCTTGCTGAGTCCGACGTCCTTTTCCATGAGCGCGTCGTGATAGTCGAAGAAGGCACGAAACTCGGCCGGTCGGTGGGCCAACATGAGAAACACGTTGGGCACGAAGCCGGCCTTTTCCTGCACGGCGAGAATGCGCTCGCGCACATCGTCGGGAAGACTCTCCAGCGGCGGAATGGGAAAACGGCTGATTTCTTCACTCATCTCAGGCACTCCGGTGGCGTGGCGATCAGTCATTCACATCGACCACCACGCGACCGCGCACTTTTCCGTCCATCAGCTTGCCGGCCGTCTCGATAACTTCGCCCAGACCGATTTCCTGCGTGATCGTTTCGAGTTTGGCGATGTCCAGATCGCGCGCCAGCCGTGACCATGCCTCCAGCCGCAGCGCCTTGGGCGCCATCACGCTGTCCACACCGGCCAGCGTCACGCCACGCAGGATGAAAGGCGCCACGGTGGCGGGGAAATCCATGCCGCCGGCCAGGCCGCAACATGTCACCGTGCCGCGGTAACGCGTCGTCGCACACACGTTGGCCAACGTATGACTGCCAATACTGTCGATGGCGCCCGCCCAGCGCTCCTTACCGAGCGGTCTGCCGGGTTCGGAAAACTGCGCGCGGTCAATCACATCGGCGGCCCCGAGCGAGCGCAGAAAATCAGCTTCGTTGAGGCGCCCTGTTGACGCGACGACCTTGTAGCCAAGCCGCGCAAGCAGCGTCACCGCGACGCTGCCGACACCGCCGTTGGCACCCGTGACGAGAATTTCGCCGTCGTCCGGCTTGACACCATGACGTTCGAGCGCCATCACGCACAGCATGGCGGTGTAGCCTGCAGTGCCGATCGCCATGGCCTGACGCGGCGTGAACTCGCCCTCCAGCGGCACCAGCCAGTTGCCATTGAGGCGCGCCTTTTGTGCCAGCCCACCGGGGTGCGTTTCGCCAACGCCCCAGCCGTTGAGCACCACGTAGTCGCCAGCATCGTAATCGGGGTGCTCGCTCTCGGCGACGGTACCTGCCAGATCGATGCCCGGCACCATGGGAAACTTGCGCACGACCGGCCCCTTGCCGGTAATCGCCAGGCCATCCTTGTAGTTCAGCGTCGAGAACTCGACGTTCACCGTGACGTCGCCGTCGGGCAGCTCGGACTCATCGCGCGACTTTAGTTCGGCGCGGTAACCAGCATCGTCTTTTTCAATAACAATCGCTTGATACATAAGGCTCTCCTTGATTCACGTCGAACGCACTGGCGCCCTTCTCAGGATGCCAATGCTTTGAAAAAACCTTCGCTGAATACGTGTAGCGGCATGGTGCTGCGCACCAGCTTGGCGCGCAGCACGGCGCCTTCCCAACCAGTCCAGAAAAACGCCGCCATGCGCGCGCAATCCACACTCTTATCGATCTGGCCGGCAAGCTGCGCCGCCTCCAGGCAGCGCGTCACGCGCGCTTCCCAATCCTGCAATACGCCTTCGAGCTGGGCGCGATAAGCAACCGGCAGATTCGCCATCTCCTGCCCCAGATTGCCCACCAGGCACCCGCGGCGGAACTCGAAACGCGCCATGCCCAGCGCCGCGCCTTCGACAAACGCCGCGATGCGCTCCAGTGGCGGGCGACTTTCATCCCCCAAGACGCGATCGAGCTTGCGCGCAAAATAGTCGGCATAGGCCGCGATGACCGCACGGCCGAAGGCCTCCTTGCTCTCGAAGTAGTGATAGAAAGAGCCCTTGGGCACCCCGACCCGACGCAGGATGACATCGATCCCGGTGGCCGAAAACCCGCTTTCCGTAAGAACCTCGACGCCACAGCGCACGAGCATTTCACGCGTGTCGAAGCGGTCGTCGATACGTTTGGGCGGACGGCCTCGACGGCGCCGCGCGGTCACTGCGTCATTCATGACCCGCATTTTAGACCGCCTGCCTATAAAAGCAAGTATTCTTTTCGACTGCGCACACAGGGGCGAGGTCGCACGTTGAAGGCGTGACGCCGGATCCGTCGGAGGCGCGTTTTCCCGACAACTTCGCCGGCCGTGGTGCGTCGCGCTCCGCGAGGCACGCACAATCCAACGCCCCAAGCCCCGGACGCAAGAATTTATTCAGGTGGCGCATCGTCTTCGGTAACATGTCTTAATGACAAGCCGATTGTTAGTCGCATCGGCGGCCTGCCGGATCGGTGCCACCGCCAGCACGCCGCA
>CBDULG010000108.1:0-9418 GCA_965367985.1 uncultured Rhodocyclaceae bacterium | reverse complement strand
CACAAACCGCGGCATGGACAGCGGCAGCGGGTGCCTCGCCGGGTGCCCTGAACACATTCCTCGCGCTCGTGGTGGGCGCCGTTGCGCTCACGTGGGTTGCACACATCGTGCTCAAACTCGGCCGCGAAGCGCTCGATGACCCGGAGCCGAACGCGTTCTTTCGCTACACCTTTTACAAGCTGCGCGCCCTCGTTCTGGTGCTGCTCCTGATCTACCTGGTCAGCTAAGGCAACGAATCAAAGGCCACTTAAAACGAACATGCGTTGGCCGCGGGCGCATGAGATTGAACAGCGGCGAGACATTACACACAAGGAGTCACACCATGCATCACAGCCTCATCCGTCACCTTCGCAAGGCGATGCGCGCAGCGCGCGAATCCGCCCCCTTCGTTCTTATTGCCATGGCGCTCGGTTTGGCCGTCGAGCCGGCCTTTGCCGTCTTGCCCACGGTGGTTACGCCGACCGGTGTGTCCTCGGGGGACTATCTTGGCATGAGCGGCGATTTCATCAAGAAGGCGCTGCTGCTGATGGGCCTGGTCATCGCCGCTGCCGGTTTCACCGTCGTGGCTGGCGGCGCGATCGGCAGATTCAACGAATACCGTATAGGCAAAGCCGAGATGGGCGCGGTGGCTTCATACGTTGTGCTCGGCGCTTTGCTGCTACTCATCATCGTGTATCTGCTCACCGAAGCCGCCGGCGTGATGTGAGGCGCTCACATGGCCAACCCGAATCTGCACGATCACATCGCTGGCGCACCGCTGGTCGATCGCACCAACGGCGAGCCGCCCATTCTGCGTGGTCTGACCTCGACTGAATCGGTGTGGGCGATCGGGGCGGCATTTTCCCTATGGCTGTTCCCGGGCGCGGTACTGGGGTATCTGACCGGTATCCCCGCGCTCGGGCTACTCGTGTGCGCACTCTTTCCGCTCGCCACGGTGTGGTTGGGCGCCGGGGCGCTGCAAAAGCTCAAGCGCGAGCGCCCTGCGCATTACCACGTCCACCTGGCTCGACTCTGGCTAACCCGCTATCTGGGTCGGCGCCAGCATTTCGTTGCCCATCGCGGCCCCTGGGATCTGGGCCGCTCACTGCCCCGCAAATAGGACACCCCGATGGCTTTTACCAATGCCCTTGCCGATGCCAATCGAACCATCCGCTTTCAGCGTTGGATCATGGTCCTGCTGTTCGCAGTCGTGATTGTGAGTGACCTGTCTTGGCGCACGCTGCGAAGCGAAGTCACCGCGCACATTCCGCCCGATTTAACCAACGGCGCCACCGTGACACTGCGTGGCGTGGCCGATGTACCGGCCTCCAATGTGTATCTGTTCGCCTTCTACATGCTCCAGCAGGTCAATCGCTGGCCCAACAACGGGCTGGAAAACTACGGCGAGCGCATCCACGCGATGCAGGCCTATATCACCCCGTCCTGCCGTCAATACCTGCTCGATGACATGCAGCGCAAGGCCGAGCGCGGTGAGTTGGCCAACCGTACCCGCGCGCTGCACGAGATTCCCGGCTACGGCTTTGCCGCGAGCCGGGTGGAGGCGCATGGTGCGGGCGGCTGGACCGTGCTGCTCGATGCGCAGCTCACCGAGACGACGGCCGGCGTGCCGGTCAAGAACACCTACATCCGCTACCCGGTGCATGTCGTGCGCTACGACATCGATCGCGAGCAGAACCCTTGGCAGTTGGCGCTGAACTGCTACGGCGGGCGCAGCCCGCAACGCCTCGACGAAACCGCCCTGTCACTGCCGGTCTCCGCCGTCGATTTGCCGCCGGCCGCAAACATGGCCCCGGCAGCAAAACCCACCGAAGAGGTATCCCAATGAGCCGCACAGCACCGGGCGCGCTTGTCCTCGCGCTTGTCGCCACCGTCACCGCGCCTGGCGCGGTGCAGGCGCAAAACACGCCGGTCGGGTCCGCCAACGCGGGGCCGCTCGAGGCGATCATGAACAGCAGCGCCGAGGACTTCCCTGACCTGGGCTTCCTGCCCGGGTCAGGATCCGGTTCGACCAATACAAGCGCGCCGGCCCGAGCGCTTGTGAGTAAAGGCAGCGTCACGCGCGTGAGCGCCCAGGCTGCGGCGCAGCATGCAACACCAAAAACACGCGTGCTCTACCAGAACCGGCCGGTCCCGGTGCTGCTCGGCGTCGGCCACGAGCGCATCGTCGAGCTGCCTTTCGTGGCCATGATCGAGGTGCCGCCCGCGCTCGATGGGCGCCTCATGGTGCAGGCGATCGAGAACACGCTGTACCTGAGCGCCACTGAGCCGTTCGAGACGATACGCGTGCTCGCGCAGGCGATCGATGGTACGGCGGTGCTGCCCCTGGACATCACCGCGACGAAGGGCGGCGCGCTGTCGGCGCTGAGCATCCATCTGCCGGATAGCACACAGGCTGATGGTGCGCTCGGCGCTGTCGGCGCCGACGCGCCGCCCAGCGCGCCGGCGATGGACATGGTGGCCCTGACCCGGTTTGCCGCGCAGACCCTCTACGCCCCGGCCCGGCTGGTGCCCGTGGTGACCACGGTGCGGCGCGACAAGATCGAAACGGCCGACATGCCGGCGCTCTACCGCGGCGGTGCGATCAAGAGCGAGGCGATCGCCTCATGGTGCAGCGGAAAACTGTGCGTGACTGCCGTGAAGCTCACCAATCAGTTGGCTGAACCGCTGGAAATCAACCCGAGCGCGTTTCGCGGCCAGTGGATCTCGGTGACCGCGCATCACTGGCTGCTCCAACCGATGGGCAGCGAGTCGGACGTCACCGCAGCCTACCTCGTTTCCGAAGGCAGTTTCGCGACTGCGCAGCGCTGAGCGAGGGGACGAAGAACATGCAAATCACTCACAACAAACTTCTGCCCATTGTCGCCATTGTCATGCTGGTGGTCGCCGGGGGCCTGTACCTCTCATCGGATGATGAGGGCAAGGTGCCCGCCGGCGAGGCGATGACCGAGGTGCCGGTAGCCGAACTGCCGGCCACCGAGCCTGGCGCCGACGCCGACACGCCGCAAGAGACGCTCAACACTGTGGTCGGCGGGTTTCGCCGCGTCGAGCAAGAGCTGGCCGCGCTCAAGCGCGAGAATGAGCGGTTGCAACGCGAGAACCGTCAGGCGCGTGACATGGAGGCGCGCCTGAACGCACAGGTCGATCGTGGCATCGACCGCGGGCTGTCCCAATTGCGTGCGCAAAATGAAGCACTGGCTGCTCAAAATCAATCACAGAGCACAGGCGCTGCCGCAGAGGGCATGCCCGATGGCTATGGTTTCGAGGGCGAAACCGCCCAGGGGGTGAGCACCACCACCGCCACCGCTGCCGCGCCACCGGCCCCTGCGGCTCGCCTCGTGTTGCCGGTCGGGTACCGAGTTGGCAAAGGCGCCGATGGCGCGACCGGCGTGTTCCGCGATGCGCCGGGTTCGGGCGCGGTGTCGAGCGCCGCTGCGGGCACCGCAGCCACTGCCGAGCCGCCCAAGCCGGTGCCCTACTACACCATCCCCGAGAATGCGACGCTGATTGGCGCCACCGCCATGAGCGCCGTGGTCGGTCGCGTGCCGGTCGATGGCCAGGTGCAGGATCCGATGCAGTTCAAACTGCTCATCGGCCCGGAGAACCTCGCGGCCAACGGTCATTACCTGCCGCCCAATCTGGCCGGCATCGTGGTATCGGGTATCGCCATCGGTGACATGACCCTGTCGTGTTCCGAGGGCTTTATCCAGTCCATGACCTTCGTCTTTGCCGACGGCACCATCCAGACCGTGAGCGAGCGCAACAACGGCGGCGCGGTTGGCGCGGGTGGCACCGCGTCGATCGCCTCGAGCAACAAGCTCGGTTATCTGTCGGATGAACGCGGCAATCCGTGCATTGCGGGGCGCTTCGTCACCAATGCGCCCAGCTATCTGACCGATATCGTCGGACTCAAGACGCTCTCCGTTGCAGGAGCCGCCGCAGCGGCCTCCGAAACCACTCAAACCACCAACGTGCTCGGCGGCTCGGGCAGCACCGTCACCGGATCGCGCGGCAGATACATCCTTGGTCAGGCGGTCAGTGGCGGCGTCGATGAGATCACCAACTGGATTCTCAAGCGCATGGACAACTCATTCGATGCCGTGGTCACACCGGCCGGTGCATCGGTGGTGGTGAACATCGACAAGGAAATTCCCATCGACAAGAAGCCTGATGCACGGCGCCTTGATTACGGCCGTGTGGATAGCGCGATGACAAACGCTCAACGAGGACAATGGCATGGACTGGATTGAACTGAAACTCAAACGGGTAAGTGCCGTCGCCGTGGCCGCCCTTGCGCTCAGTGCGTGCAGCGTAATGGGGCCACGTGAATCACCGCTGCCCAAGGAAGGGCCGACGATGAAGGAGATCTATGACGGCCATCAGGGACGCGCCGCGACAACCCCGGCGCAGGGCGCCGCGGATGTGCGTGACACACGCCCCGCACCGCCCCCTGATCGACTGAGCAGCGCCTATATCGAGCGCATCGAGGCGCGTTTTACGCGCGCGCCCAATCCTGACCTGGTGATGTACGTCTATCCGCACCTGGCAACGGGCAAATACCCGGTGCCCGGCTACTACACCGCCTTCCCGATGTACGAAACCGTGCACTACCTGTTGCCTGGTGAAGCCGCCGCGTGGCGCGGCGCAGCCGAATAGGCAAAGGGGCATTCATGTTTGGATTTCTCAAGAGCACTGAAACACCACAGGCCATATCGGACGCGGACGATGCACCCGATGAACGTCGCGGATTCACGGTCGAGCAGCGACGGCGCATGGCGCTGCGCCCGCCCTCATTTACGGACATGCTGCCCTTCGTCGACTTCGATTTCGGTACCGGCACCTTTCTGTTCGAGGACGGCGTCTCGCGCGCGTTGATGTTCGAGCTGACACCGATTCCCACCTCGACGCGCACCGACGACTACTTGCTGGCGCGCCGGCGCGAGATCGAGAACGCAATTTCGAGCCTGCCCGAACAGGACACGGCGCCCTGGGTGGTGCAGTTCTTCTGCAACGACGACACCGAACTGTCTGGCCTTGTCGATGACATCCGCGACTATGTGATCGAGGTCAATGGTGGCAGTCAGTCGGCGCGCGCACACGAGGTTCTGGACAGCGCGCTGACGCGCGAAGTCATTGCGCAACTGGCCGTACATATCGAGCAGGCCAGCCGCGAGAAGGGGCTGTTCGTCGACGATCAAGTCTCTGGCGAGCCGTGGCGCGGCCAGATGCGCCGGGTGCGCTGCGCGATCTACCGGCGCTTTCCGACCGGCTACGACATTCGAGGCGAACAAGAGGATCTGATCGAGCAACTGCAACTGGCCGCATCCTCGATGACCAACGCGCTGAGCGAAACCGGCGTCACTTCCCGGCGCATGAATATGGTGGACTTCTGGAGCTGGCTGCTGCCCTTTTTCAATCCACTGCCCGAGCTGGTCGACTCGGTATGCCAACTGCTGGAAATCACGGCGCTGCCAACCAGCGAGCAACTCGCGCCGCAGTTCGACCTCGGTGAAGCGCTGTTTCTGCACACGCCGCGCTCCGATCCTGACACCGGCATCTGGTGGTTCGGTGATCGGCCGATGCGCGCCATGGCACTGCAAAGCATCCGCCAACAACCCGAAATCGGCCACTTCACGGCCGAGCGCACGATTGCCGACCGGCAACTGGCGCGATTCGATCGCCTACCGGTCGGCTCCATGCTCTCGGCCACCTTCGTGGTGATCCCCCAGGACACCATGAAGGCGCGCGTGGGCAACATCCAGATGGCTTCACGCGCGGCGACGCGCGAAGCACGCGATACCCACGACGAGGCCGAGGAAGTGCTCGCGCGCATGAGCCAGCGCGACAAACTCTATCCGTTCTACCTCACGGTATTCGTGCGCGGCGAGGATGCGGCCGATCTGCGCAAGAACGTCTCGGTGGTCCAGGCCTCACTGTCCAATGCGGGACTCAAGTTCATCGATCCGCGCCACGAGCTGATCGGCTGCGATGTGTTCATGCGCGCCCTGCCGATGTGTTTCGATCCGGCCTTCGATGCAAAGCATCTGCGCCGCTCGCGCCTGATGTTCGCCTCGCAGATCGCTTCGATGCTGCCGCTCTATGGCCGGGCGCGCGGCACCGGCCATCCGGGGATGTTCTTCTGGAACCGCGGCGGCGAACCCTTGTTGATCGACCCGCTGCATCGGCGCGACCGCAAGAAGAACGCACACATGCTGGTACTGGGCCCGACCGGCGCAGGCAAGAGCGCGACGCTGGTGTGGCAGTGCATGCTCACGGTGGCCCTTCATCGGCCGCGTCTGGTGATCGTCGATGCGGGCAATTCCTTCGGCCTGCTCGGCCAGTTCTTCGCGCGCCACGGCCTGTCGGTGCACTCGCAGCACATCGCGCCCGGCAACGATGTGAGCCTGCCGGTGTTCTCCAACGCAATGCGCCTGCTCGATGCGGACGCGGCACCCACGCCCTCCGTGCTGGAGAAGTTGGTGGACGAGCCGGAGGCGCCCGACGCCGACGAGGAAGATGAGCGGCGCGATTACCTGGGCGAAATGGTGATTCAGGCCCGCCTGATGATCACGGGCGGTGAAGCAAACGAGGAGGCGCGCATGAGCCGCGCCGACCGTTACCTGATCGCGCAGGCCATCCTCGAAGCGGCACGCCGTGCGCGCACTGCCGGCCAGGCGCATCCGCTCGTCGAGGATGTTGCGCGCTGCCTCATGGACATGCGCAGCACCGACGATCTTGGCGAAGCGCGGCGCGCGCGTGCCGAGGAAATGGGTCAGGCCATGATGGTGTTCTGCGACGGCCTGCGCGGCGAGTTGTTCAACCGTTACGGCAGCGACTGGCCCGATGCCGATGTGACCATCGTCGAGCTGGGCACGCTGGCACGCGAAGGCTACGAGGATGCGCTCGCCGTGGCCTATACGTCGCTGGTCAACCGCGTGCAGGCGATGGCCGAGAAGAACCACTACGAAGGTCGACCGACCGTGTTCCTCACCGATGAGGGACACATCGTCACCACCAACCCCCTGCTCTCCCCGTTTCTGGTCAAGGCTACCAAGATGTGGAGGAAGCTCGGTTGCTGGTTCTGGCTGGCAACGCAGAACATGAAGGACTTCCCTGACGCCGCCTCGCGCATCCTGAGCATGTGCGAGTGGTGGCTGGCGCTCACCATGGACGTGGACGAGATCGATCAGATCAGCCGCTTTCGCACGCTCACCGATGAGCAGCGCACGCTCATGGAGTCGGCCACCAAGGCGCCGCCCAAGTACACCGAGGGCGTTTTGCTTAATGCCAGCGGACAGATGCTGGTACGCAATGTACCGCCCGCTCTGGCCATTGCGCTCGCCATGACCGAGCAGCACGAAAAGGCCGAGCGGCTCGACATCATGCGCGCGCGAGACTGCAGCGAACTGGATGCGGCTCATGTAGTGGCCCAACGGCTCATGGAGATGCGTGCATGAGCGCCCCTTGGGAAACCGTGACTGGCGCCGGCGTTGCGGCGCAATTAAGCCGGCTTCAGGCGGAATCGATGGGTCGGGCGCGCATCGTGCTGGTGCAAACGCCCACACCCAACGATCTGGCCACCTGGGCATTCGGTGCGGCTCATGAGTCGCAGACGGTGGCCGTCATCGACGTGTCCACGCTCGCCAGCGGTACGGTGACCATGGTCACGCAGGGCATGACGGTCGACGTGTGTCTGTCCGATGCGCCCGACGATCTGCGCCGCGCGCTGTTTGGCGTCGAGTTGCTGTGCGTACATGGCCTCGATGTGGCCTTCGAGACGGGCGCAGCGCAAATGGCCGTGTGGCTCGCCTGGTGTGCGCGCGTCGTGCCGCTGACCATGGCCGTCTCGGCCTCTCCGCACATCTACTTGCATCATCCGGCGCTGCGCGGCCTGTCGATGCGCTCGGATCTGATCGTCGATACCGCGCGCACCGCCTCGGCGCGGCTAGAGACCGTCGCGCTGCTCAATCGATTGCTGGAGCGTCGCGAATGAAAGCGACACGTCTCGTATCGATCGCACTGCTCGCGGTTGCACTGATCTCGGTCAGTGCCCCGGCCGCGGCCGTGCAGTTGCCCGCGGGCAAGTCCGACCTGTACTACCGTCTGGGCGGCTCCGACCCCGCTTCGCGCGCTCCCAACCCCGCCGCCACTTCCATGAAAATCGGTCTCGGCGGCGCGCTGCGCCTGAACTATTCCTGCGGCCAGTTCGACATCGGTCTGTCGTGGCAGACGCTCATGAACGGCTTTGCCAGTGTTGGCACGACCGTCACCAGCGCGGTGCAGGCGGGTGTGGCCGCGCTGCCGCTGTACATCTTGCAGCGCGCGCAACCGGGTCTATACGAACTGTTCCAGACCTACGCCAAGAAAGCCGAGGCGGCGATCGATTTTGCGACAAAAAGCTGTCAGCAGATGGAGCGCGAAGTCATGGACGGCCAGAACCCCTACGAGGACTGGGTGCGCATGGCACGCGGTCAGGCGTGGAAGAACGAGGCGGCGAGCAATAGCGACATCGTCTCAACCCACGAAAAAGTTGGTATGCGCGACGGCACCGATGGTGTCGACTGGATTGGCGGACGGCGCGGCGGTGTCGGCCAAGAGCCAATCAATCTGATCGAGGACAGCATCAAGGGCGCCTACAACGTCACCATGATGAAGCCCCCAGCAACCGTTACTGGCATCTATCCCGACAACAAACTCAAGAAGACCTTTGTGAGTCCCGAGGTCGCGGCCACTTTTGCGACCGAAGTGCTCGGCGACGTCGTAGTGGGGCTATGTACGATACCGGGTTGCCCCTCGCGCGCCGGCAAGACCGCGCTTGGCTTATTACCTCAGTACGACAAAGAGATCGCTGGAGCGGAGACACAACTGAACACCACGCTGGTCACGCCGACACCGAGCGCAACCGATCTGGACGCAGCGTCGGCGCCAGGTGTGCTCGTCTCGCGTGAGCTGATCAACGCCATTCAGGCCATGTCACCGGTCGAGAAACCCATCGTTGCAGGGCGCATCGCCAAGGATGTCGCGCTCGCGCGCACCGTCGACAAGGCGCTCACGGTGCGCAATTTGTTGGTGACTGCGCGCACCATCCCCGAGCTATACGCCAGCGCTGGGCGCAAACGCATCGACGATGCAATCGTCGAGCTGAACCGCCATATCGACGATCTCATGTACGAAGTGCGGGTGCGCCGCGAACTGGTTTCCGAGCCGGCGCAGATGGTGCTGCGCGAACACATGCGCGCACGCGGTGAGTCGACGGCGCGTGGCGCCGCCGATGCGATAGACACCGAGCGCTTCCGTGGAGGGCGCATCAAGTGAGCGGGCCAGCACCGCGCGGGCGCAGCGCCTTCCGGCGCCACGGCATCCTCACCATCGTGGCGCTGTTCGTGGTCGCCGCCCTGATGGTGGGCATTGCCGTCTGGCT
>CBDULG010000107.1:0-9549 GCA_965367985.1 uncultured Rhodocyclaceae bacterium | reverse complement strand
GCTGCCGCGCACGGTGGTGGTGGCGGAGGCTTTAGTGGTGACGCTGAGGAAGGCGCCGCCGATCCCGTCAATGGGGTCGTCCAGCTCCTGGTCGATCTGGCGCTGTGCGTCGGCGACGGTTAGGGCTGGGTCGTTTTCGAGCAGCTCAAGTACCGCCGAGGTTTCGGCGGACGAGCGGATCGTGATGTCCTTGCCGGTGACGGTCGCTTCGGTTAGCGTCACGCTGGCGTTCACGTCGCGGTTGGCGCCGATGGCGTCCAGCGTGCGGCCCTCGACTTTTACATCGCCTGCCTCGTGACCATTGTCGGCATGCGCCAGCAGACGGCTGCCTTGCTTCAATTCGATGTTCGAGGCGCGCAATGTGAGGTCGCCCGAATCGCCTTGCGAGGCGGCAGTCCGGTGATCGTTGGTGGCGACGTTCGCCAGATCGCGGGTGGAAATGGTGATGTTGTCGCCGACGGTGATCTTGTCGTTGGCGATGAGGGTGAAATCGGCGCCATCTGTGTGCTGGTTCGCGCTCACGACCTCGATGTTGTTGGGGTCGATCAGCACCGCGCCGCGCTTTCCATTGGAGGCATTTGCCTTGAGCGCGCCCCCTTCAAGCTTGACCGTCCTTGTCGCCGAGAACTCGATGTGGCCGCCGTTGCCGGAAATCTCGCCGCCGCGCGCCGAGATTCCAGCACCTGCGGCTAGCGTCGCCGTGTCGTCGGCATAGATGCGGATGTTGCCGCCGTCCGAGTTCGCGCCCTGACCATCGGCCGATACCCGGCCACCTCCCGCGATCGTGATATTGCCGCCGGCGTCGATGCCGACCCGGCCGGCCGCTTCGCCGGCGGCACCGTCCGCCGAGACATTTCCAGCGATCACAACATCATCGGCGGCGACGATGCGCACGGCGTCGCCGTCTTGCAGCATCTGTGCGCCTTCCTCAAGCCCTTCAATATTGACCAGCGCACCGAAACCGCTGCGTGCCGCCGCACCCGCTTCGATGCGCGCGCCGGCGTCGACATTCACCGTGGCCGCGGCGAGTCGCGCCGCCCGCGCCGCCCGCACCGTGCCCTTGACCGTGATCAGTCCGCTTTTCGACAGCGGAATCTCACCCGACAGCGCCTGCGCGACGGCGGCGTTGTCGATCTGCCCGTTGGGGCCGACGAGACGTTCGACATACGCCGGTGTTGGCGCGGCCACGTGCAGGCTGCCGACATTGATTTGCCCCTGCTGGCCGACCACCACGCCGTGCGGGTTGAAAAAGTACACGTTGCCGCCGATGCGCCCGTCTTTATAGGCGTTCATCACGCCGTTGAGCACGCTGCGTTCCTTGCGCACGACGTTGAGCAGGTTGGCTGCCCGCTTGGGTACATGCAGATTGACCGTCTGGCCGCTGCCGATATTGAAGCGCGAAAAGGAATTGAAGGCGTTCTTGCCACGGACCGTGGCGGTGCTCACATCGGTGACCGCGTCCGCCTGCTGCAACGAGGTCTGCGTGCGCCCGTCGGGCACGATGTCGGCGGCCATTGCCGCGGGGGCGGCGAGTAGCATCCAACTGGCAAAAGCGTTGAGGAATGCGCAGCGGCGCAGTACACACAGGTACTGGCGGCGAAGATAGGCGAGGGCCCCGTGGCTCACGGCATTTCTCCCGGTCGGGCGAATGCGGCAAACCTGCGCAGCACTTCGCTACCGGGCCGATTTCTGGCGGCCGGCCTCGTCGTTTATTCTTCAGTTTATTTTTTCTGCCGGACAGTGCCGACCCGCGTGTCACACTGCGAAAACGCTGTAACGCAGGCGTGACACAGTCACCGTAACATGTAAAGAATTGTTACGCCACGCGCTCCGGCGGGTTCGTGACGTAGTGCACAACCCGGGCGGGCGGTGGTTTAGCCTCGGGAGGGCTTGCGGCGCTCACGCACGGTAAGCGCGACCAGGGTGAGCAATGACAGCGGCAGGACGAAGCCGACCATCGCCAGACCGAAGGTCTTGAGCATGCCGCTGCCGGTGCTGTCGAGCACCAGGTAGATGAGGTAGGCGGCGTAGTAGGCGAGAAACACCACGCCCTCCCAGCGCGCGATGCGCTTGCGGGCGAGGAAGATCGGCAGGCAGGCGACGGCGACCGCCAGCATCACCCACAGGTCGAAATCGAGCGCGGCCCTGGCAATCGGCAGACCTTCCGGCGAGAACATGGCGCCGAGGCCGAGGCAGCCGAGCAGGTTGAAGATGTTGCTGCCCACCGCGTTGCCCACCGCGATGTCTCGCTCGCCGCGCCAGGCGGCCAGCACCGAGGTGGCGATCTCCGGCAGCGAGGTGCCGATGGCGACCACGGTCAGGCCGACCACCAGTTCGTCGACGCCCAGCCACAACGCAAAGGCCACCGCCGCGTCGACCAGCCAGCCCGCGCCAATCACCAGCAAGGCGAGCCCGGCAAACACCAGCGCGACCTGAACCGCCCAATGATGATCCCAGCGCGACGCGGGCATCTCTTCGCCGTAGTGCGACTGCTCGCGCTTCGAAGCGCGGCGCGACTGGCGCACGACGAAGACGAGATAGCCGATCAGCAGCGCAAACAGCACGCCGCCTTCGATGCGGCCGATGGCGCCATTGAAGGCCAGCGCAATGACGATTACCGAGGCGAGGATCATCGCCGGCACCTCCTGACGCACCACCTGACCGGCTACCGACAGCGGCGCGACGAGCGAGCCCAGACCGAGAATAAGCAGGATGTTGCAGATGTTGCTGCCCACGACGTTGCCGATGGTCAGATCCGACTGGCCCGACCAGGCGGCGTCGATGGCGACGGCGATTTCCGGTGCGCTGGTGCCGAAGGCGACGATGGTCAGCCCGACAACCAGCGGCGACAGGCCGAAGGACAGCGCCAGGCGCGAGGCGCCGCGCACCAGCAGTTCGGCACCGAAGGTCAGTGCGGCGAGGCCGGCAATAAACAGAAGCGTTTGGATCATGCTCGGGCGCGCGTGGTGGATGCAGGCATGGGGTGGATTTTAACGATCGGGTTCAGATGGCCGCGCAGCGCGCGAAAAAGAAAAAAGCCCGCCTAAACAAAGGCGGGCCGCGTGACGGATGCGCCGATCAGTTGATCGGTGCCCATTTGCCATCTGTGTACTGATACAGCGTGATGCCGCCGGCCTGGATGTCGCCGTACTCGTCGAAGGCAATGTCGCCGGTGACGCCTGAATACTTGATTTGCCTGAGCGCCGGCAGATACTTCTCCGGGTCGGCCGAATCGGCGGCCTTCATGGCCTCGATCAGGACCATCGTGGCGTCATAGCTGTAGGGCGCATAGAGCTGCACGTCGGTATTGAAGCGGGCCTTGAAGCGTTCGCGGAAGTCGGCACCGCGCGGCATCCTTTCCATTGGAATGCCGGGTTGCGAGCAGTAGGCTTTTTCGCTGAGCGCTTGCGCGGCGAGCTTGAGCATTTCGCCAGTGCACACCCCATCGCCACCGAAAAACGTGCTCTCGAAGCCGAGTTGGCGCATCTGGCGAAGCATCGGCGCGGCCTGCGCGTCCATGCCGCCGTAGAACACAGCGTCCGGCTGCATGCCCTTGATCTTGGTGAGGATAGCGCTGAAATCGGTCGCCTTGTCATTGGTGAACTCGCGGCCGACCACTTCGATGCCCTGTTTTTCGAGGTTCTCGGCGAGCGCGTCGGCCAGCCCCTGACCGTAGGCGGTGCGGTCGTCGACGATGGCGACCTTCTTGAGTTTCAGCGAGTCCGCGGCATATTGGGCGATCGCTTCACCCTGCTGCAAGTCGTTGGCGATCACGCGGAAGGTGACGCCATAGCCTTGGCGGGTGAGTTGCGGGTTGGTCGCCGACGGCGTAATGACCGGGATGCCGGCCTGTTCGTAAATGCGCGAAGCCGGAATCGAAGCGCCTGAAGTGACGTGGCCGACCACGCCGGCGACTTCCTCGTCGGCGAGCCGCTGTGCCACCGTCGTGGCGGTGCGTGGATCGGCCTGGTCGTCCTCGCCCTTGAGCGCGAACGTTATCTTTTCCCCGCCCAGCGTGACGCCTGCGGCGTTGGCGTCTTCGATCGCCAGGAGCGCGCCGTTCTCGCCGTCCTTGCCAATATGTGCGATCGGGCCGGTGAGCGGGCCGGCGTGCCCGATGGTCACCGTTTCAGCGTGCACGCTGCCCAGTGTCAGTCCGAACAGGGCCAGTGCGAGTAAGGATTTTTGCATTTTGCGGCCTCTCCTCTTTGCGGTGCAGTGTCAGAATGGCGCCAGTCGCCGAACGAATACGCATCTTGCAACGATCGGCCACAGGCGTCGGCCCTCCGTCCCAGGCGGAACCGCCTTTCGCCATCTTATTCTAACCAAGGGAACGCAACGGCGCATCGCACGCTCGCGCCGACGACGGAGTCACCATGAAACGTTTGATTGCAATGTTTTGCGGCGTGTTCGGCCTGCTCGGGCTGAGCGGCTGTGACCAGTATGTCATCGAGGACATCAGGCCGGGCGTGGATACCGGTTTCGAAGTGCGCGAGCGACTTGGCGCACCCGGCATCGAGTGGCGCAATCACGACGGCACGGTGACCTGGGAGTACTCGCAACAGCCGAAAGGCACCACCTGTTATCTGATCACGATCGGCACCGACAACGTGGTGCAGCGCGTCGAGCAGGTGCTCACCGAGTCACAGTTCGCGCGAATCCAGCCCGGGTTCACCCAGGATCAGGTGCGCCGCGTGCTGGGCAAACCGGCCAAGACGCAGTCCTTCCAGCTGAAGAACGAAACCGTGTGGGACTGGTTGATCGACAGCAGCGATGGCGCCGCGCCGGTGTATTTCAACGTTTATTTCAACCCGCAGGGGCTGGTCACGCGGACCGGCCGTGATGTGGAGATCCGGGGGCATTGATCATGCGTCAGCTCACCATGTTCGCTTTGTGCGTTGCGCTTGCAGGGTGTGCGATGTACTCGCGCATTGAAACCGGTCAGCCGGCTGCTGAGGTGCGTGCCGGGCACGGTGCACCCACGCGCATCATCGCGCAAGCGGATGGCGGCGCGCTGTGGCAATACGCGACCCAGCCCTTCGGCACCACGTTCATCCAGGTGCGCTTCGACGCCGCAGGGCAAGTGGTCGAAACCTGGGATGGCTTCGCGCCGGAATACCTTGCGAAGATAAAACCGGGCATGGGTGAGCAGGAAGTCATCGACCGCCTCGGGCCTTACCGGCGCATCGAGTACTTCGCCTTGTCGCGCGAGCATGTGTGGGACTGGAATATCAGCAACAGCGGCGGTCCCGGCATCGCCACGCGCTTTAATGTTCACTTCCGCGACGGCCGCGCGGTGAGAACATCGACAAGTTACGAATACGGTCGTGACGGGCGCTTTTTCGGTGGCTTCGGCATTGGCTCGGGCGGCAGCGGCGTGGGCTTCGGAATGTCTTTCTGAGCGCTGCCAGGGTGACGATCGTCGGGCCGCTGCGCTCAGTGCGCACCCGCCAGCGCGCTGAGGATCCGGCGACCGTTGCGCGCTGAGCTCGTATCTACGTCGAGCCAGCTGACACGCGCCGCGGCCACGCCCAGATCGGCCTCGGCGGTGGTGCGATCGGTGGCGTCGTTGGTGAGAATGACAATGCGCGCGACATGCCCTGCCTTCGCCAGCGCGGCCAATTCGAAGCGGCAGCCATGGTTGTCGGCGGAAAAATCGCGCAAATCCATGAGCACCGCATCGGAGCGCGCCAGCAGCGCCTGCAACGCCGGTTGCCAGGTGGCGTCGCTGCAATAGCATTCGTTGATCCGATAGCGCCCGTCATGGTCGGGCGCAAGATCGAGGTCGCCGATGTGACGCGAAACGTCCGCTTCGGCGGTGATGAATCGCTCGCCCAGCCGCCGGCTGAGAAAGACGAACAGATCGTCGGCGTCGAGCGTATGGGTGATCACGTCGGTGCCGGCGATCAGCAGCGTGTTGCCGGTGGCGCGCCAGCGCTCGGTGACCGCATCGAACAGGTTGGCAACCTCGGCATCCCGGTTAAAGACGCGCAGCACGAGCATTGTCGCTGCCGGCGCGGGCGGCCTCAGCCAGCGGCGCGCGGCCAAGAATCCGAGCGGAATCCACAGCCATGCGAGGACGATCGCGAAGGCCCACATGCCGGCCGCGGAATGCGTGCTGGGCAGCGCCATGCCGATCAGCACGGCCAGCCAGAATATTGCGAACAGGTAGCTCAAATCGGAGAAACGCTTGCGACGGTATGCCCGTGCGGTGAGCCGCAACATTCCCAGTGCCGGCCAGATGCCGACTGCCCAAGGCACCGCCACGGCGAGCAGCAGTGTCGGCATCGCGCCCAGGGTTTCCACCAGGGCGACGAGGGTCGCGGGCGGGGCCTCGATGGCAAGCGCGAGCCACTCCACGCCGAGCATGGATAGCGCCGACATCACCAGCACGGGCGGAAACAGCAGCGGGGCAATCGCGCGGATGCGCGCCGAAGCGGTCAGACCGAGCAGCGTTAACAGTGGCAATACGGTCGTCGAGGCCAGCCAGCCGGTGACCAGGGTCAGTGTCTGTTCGACGTTGGATCCGACAAGGATGAGCGGCGTGAGGCACAGCAGATAGGCCACGATGCCGGCCACCGTGCGCCCGATCGGCCAGCGCCACAGCAGTCCGAGCGCGGGCACCAGCGGCCAGGCGTAGGTCAGCGACAGCAACAGCCAGCGCTGCCAGCCAAAACCTGCCGTGGTATGCACGACGAGCAGCTCGAATGCACCCGTGGTGGCGCCAATGAGCGCCGAGATACTGATAATAACGATCGCCAGGCGGCGGTTATGGCGTCGATTGCGCTGCAGGTTGAAGGGGACGTGCTGCGTCGGCGCAGAGGCGCTCGATGACCTTTCGTGCGCGGGCGGCGCCGCCGGATCGGGCGCCGCTGCCGTCATATGCCGGAGCAAGGCTTTGCGGTATCGTCCGGCAAGCCACCACGCCGCGCCCGCGGAAATGGCGAGCGAGATCAGCAGCACCACCAGCAGTTTGGCGTCGAGCTGGTTCACCGGCGGCGCGGCGCTTCAAACAGGTAGCAATCGGGCTGCGCGGAATTGCCCTGCAGTGGCATATGCCCCTCCTGTTGAGCACACGGAATCGCGTTTCATCGTAGGTGCTCAAGGGGGTTTACGCCAGCAATGGGGTGCCGTGCTGTGAGCTCGGGCTGGACGCAAGTGCGCCCCGAGCTGATTACGCCGAGCGGAAAAAGCTGAAAAAGCTGCGCCGGCGCTTGCGGCGTCGACGTCGATGCTTGGGCTTTTCGGTTTCGATGTTTGCAGCCACTTTTTCCTGAATCGCGCGCGGTGTTGCAAGCTGCGGCGCGTGGCTTGTACTGCGCGATCGCCGCCGCTTGCCACCATGACGCCGCACGCGGCGCGCGCCCGGCGCGAGCCGCAGGATGACCTGCATTGCGCGGATGATACCAATCAGCACATAGGCCGCAATCGACACGGGGTGGGTGAGGATATCCCATACGAAAAAGGCGAAGTCGATCAGATAGAGGCGCGCCTCATCTTCGCTGTGCGCTCTCTGCCGCTGTTCGCCGCTTGCCGAGCCGGTCGCGCCCGCTCCACCGGAGAGCCGGGCGTTATCGTAGGCACCCCGCATGCCGATTCGCCGCTCGAGTTCCAATTCGCGCGCCTCTTCGCTTTGCTCGGTACGCCCGTCGCTGCCCATGAGCGAAGCGACGCCGCCCTTGACCGCCTCGATGCGCGACTTGAGTTCTTCCCTGGAATAAAAGTTCAGCGCGCTGTCGTCGTCGGCCGTCGTCGGCGGCTGTGCCTGCGCCGTGCGCCGATCGTTCGGCGCCGCCCCGAGAACGATCTCGCGCAGCATGGCCTGATAGGGGTCGTGTTCAGCGGTCGTACCGACGCGAAAATCCGCGTCGGGCTTGGCATCGCCAAAGTGCGTCGGCGATGCGGCCTCGTCGACCATTACCGGCACGGGCGCTGCCGACACACTGGCCGTTTCAGGCACTTCGGCGATATGCGCCGCTGCGCCGGCTTCGCCCGACATCGGCGAAGCGATACTCTGCAGCGCGGCGAGCAGCAATCCAGCCGATACGGCGAGCGGCGCAGCAAACATGCGAACTTTCATGGGGCGCAAGCGCATGCAAGTGTCGCGCCAAGCGATTCAAGTTGTTGATTATTAATCAATTTGCTCTTCGGCGGTGACAGTTTTTTGCAATGCTGTCAAGTTTCCCGACACCGCCTCGCTTGAGGTGCTACTCGACCTGCACGGTGATCGTGCTGCTCATGGCGGGCCCATAGGACAGGTGGTTGCCGTCGGCAAACTGAAGGGTCAACGAATGTTCTCCCGGGGTAAGGGTCAGCGTCGTTTCGGTCTGGCCCTTGCCGAAATGCATGTGGTTGTCATTGGCCGGAACGGCCTCCCCAGCCGGGATCGGCTTGCCGTCGATAATCAGGTGGTGGTGGCCGGTGCCCTCTTTGATTTCGCCGGCCGGTTCGACCGTCATCCCCGCCACCCCCATTTCGACCTTGAAGGTTCGTGGCACCGTTGCCCGATCGTGTGGCGACACGAAATGAACGCTGCCCTGAGCCAGCGCGGTGGCCGCCGAAATACACAAGAACAAACACGCGGTCAGGCGCGAGATGATGATTTTCATGGCGATTCTCCCTGCTGTCGTTTTGTGGAGACACCGTCATCGTAGGCAGCCCGGAACGCAAAATCCAGCCCTCATTTGCGGGCCGTGCGGTTCGCTAAAGCTTTCGCGCATTGATGCCGTTGTCCGGCCCATGAAGAAAACTCGCAGGAAGCTCCTACCGCTCGGAGTGAAGAAGCGCACCTCGACCGAATTGCCGGCGCTGATCGCGCTCGAGGCGATCGGGCAACCATGGTTTTGCGAAGCGCACCTCAGCGACCTGATGGCCTTGTCGATGGTGTGCCAACTCGCCGCCGAGGATGCGTCCGATGCGCACGCGGCAGCGCGCGAGCTTTTCGATCTGCTCGCAATCGAGCCGCTTGATGCCGACCGGATCGAGCCGCTGGTGGCAGCGCTCAACGAGTGGATGCAGCGTCAGCCCAACGGCAGGATTCAGGACGCCATCGACCGGCTGTTGATCACCCAGCGCACCGCCTGACACCGCGCGATGTCCAAGCGTTCGCGTGTCGACACCAACCGTTAAACGTTTTAGACTCGGGACTTGCTGAGGGGCGCTGCGACCCGTGGTGGGCTGTGATCCCGGGGCCAGGCTCAGCGAAGAACAACGGCGCTCGCAAACCTCTGCCGGTTTGCCGCGCCGTTTTTGTTTGCGCGGTTCCGGCATGATTGTTCAGTGACAAGCCGAGGACCGATTCATGCAAGCCGACCGTAGCGACGAACTCCGCAAGCTGCTCGCCCAGCGCATCCTGATCCTCGATGGCGCGATGGGCACCATGGTGCAGCAGCACCACTTGCAGGAGGCCGACTACCGCGGCGCGCGCTTCGCCGATCACGGCAGCGATCTGAAAGGCGACAACGATCTGCTCGTGCTCACCCAGCCCGGACTGATCGCGGACATCCATCGCGCCTACCTCGAGGCCGGCGCCGACATCATCGAAACCAA
>CBDULG010000106.1:0-9571 GCA_965367985.1 uncultured Rhodocyclaceae bacterium | reverse complement strand
AATTCCGGCAGCCCGACTACACCCCACGACGAAACCGCACACGGCACGGCGCCAGGCAATGGCGGCGATCACGGTGGCCCACCGAAAACCGGCGAAGGTGCCGAGACCGCGGAGGACCCAGCGTCGCCCCCCGCTGACGACCCGAACGGGAGTGGCGCGCCAGCCGATCAGCCGCCCGTTGCACTGGGTCCATCGATACCACTTGACGGGGATATCGTGGATCCGCTGGATTTCCCGCCCGAACTCTTCGCGCCCGTCGCAGCGCAGGCCGCCCAGACCGTACCCGAGCCCGGCGCGCTCGGACTCGTTTTCGCGGCGCTGGTTGGCCTCGGTATGACCCGCAGAGCAAGCAGACGCAAGATGTAAGTCGGACGGGTGCGCGATTGGACGCGATTCATCGCGCATCCGCCAGCAGCCAGCGAAATATGGCGAACTGGGCTGGCAGATAGAAGATGTATTCAGGATGCCACTGCACACCGATGATTCGGCGATCACCGGTGTGCTCAACGGCTTGCGTGAAACGATCGAGATCCCAGCCGACGACCCGCAGTTTCTCGCCCACCTGGTCCACGGCTTGATGATGCAGGCTATTGACTCTCAGTTTGGTCTTGCCGCAGATCATCGCAAGGCGTGAGTCCGCCTCCAGCCAGACCTGCTTGGTTGGCATCAAGCCGGGACGGTTATATGTTTGCCTGCGCAGCGTGCGAATGTCCTGATGCAGCGTGCCGCCGAGAACCACGTTGATCAATTGCGCGCCACGGCAAATTCCCAGCATGGGAATGGCGTCATCCAGCGCAGCGCGAATCCACCGAATCTCCAATGCATCCCGCTCTGGGTCCGTCTTGACCTGGGCGTTGATGTCACCGTCGTAGTGCTCGGGGGCGATGTCGTCGCCGCCGCCGATAACGAGCGCTGACAGCCGCTTGCCGCTCGGTTCATGCGCCACGCTAATGCGCTCGGGTATGGCACCGGCCAGTCGCAACGCCAGCGCCGTGCTCCACCAGCCCGGCGACCAACGCCGTGCGACGCCCGTTACACCAACGCGTGGTCTTTCAGCCATCGATCCATTGTGCCAACCCACTCGCTGCGACTCACGCCCAGCACCGGCCGCTCTGCATCGAGGTACGCCGCCCCGAGTTCATCGAGATCATCCGGGCGGTCGGCCAATAACTCCACTACCCGCCAAACATTCCATGGCGCCGCCAACGACCAGTCGGTGCGCTCGATGTGGCAGTTGGGTAGACGATAGTGAAAGGTCGGTCGAGGCTTGATTCTTGGGTCATCCACCGCACGTCGCACGCGATCCTCGTCGATTTGAGCAAGCAACGGCAAGAGGTCGAGTGCACGATTTCGGCTTGCATTGTGTTGCAGATATCCCGCGAATATATCGTCGATTGCCGGATTCGACGCAGACAACAGCGACTTTACATAAGCATCCGGATAGAGATCGATGTACGGGCTCACCTTGCGGGTCGGGTCAACCTCGTGCGCGTCCACCAACCACCACTGCAACAGCGCAAAGGATCGCAAGTAGTTGTGCAGCGTCGCGGCGTCGAGACTGGGCACTTCGACATTGATATGCACACCGTAGGCGGCCAGGAGCGACTCTTCGGTACCGGCAGCACCCGCGTCGCGCAGCGCGGCGACCATCGGCGAGAGCACATCCAGCCCGGTCACGGGAATCGGCGGGCAGACCACTTCGACCGGAACGACCAGCGCGGCAGCATCGCTCAAATGGCCAAGCCAATCATCGCCGGCATCCACTTGGGCATCCTGCGCGGCCTTGCGTTTGAGGTACGCCCAATCCAGTTCGATGATGAAATCGCCAAGCGACTTGACGCGCAAGACGCGCTCCGCCGCAGTTCGTGAATGCAGGGTGCCGCCCAGCGCAGCGCTTAGCGCCGCGAAAACCTGATCCAGCGAAACGCCGGAGAATTCGAGTTCGAACCCGACCCGACGGGGGTTGCCATCGCGAGTATCAATCACCGGTGGCAGCGTAAATTGGTTGGATTGGGTCATCGCAAGTCGCCCTGAAGCTCATTTCCTTTATTCTTCGTTCGCCGTGCATCGTGCAGCGGCACGACAACTCGCTTTGCAGACTATCGCGCGCAACAGCCGGTGTCACGCCGGCACGATCGCATGAGGACCGCACAACTCTTCGAACCTAGAAACGGCAGTTGGCCGCTTACTGACGCCCATAAGCGGCCCACTGCCGCACAGCGCTTTGAATCGCTGCACATGCCGCAACCTAATTCGACTTCCTCGCGTAACCCATGAGTTCCATGTAGCCGACACCGCTCGCGCCCTCATCGATCAGCACCACGCCCTCCCAATAGGGGAATCGCCCGCCCAGCCATTGATCGTCGATCAGCGCGCGCACCGTCCATTGCCGGTCGAGTGCCGGGAGGCGGATTTGCCAGGTAAGGGGCAGTTCGCGTGTTGCATTGGCATCGTCGGCGGTGGGCGTGTGAACGCTGCGGTACTCGGTGGCCACCAGGTCGATTTCGTCGGCGCCCAGTGTGCGACTGCTGCCGTCCGGGCTGACCCAGCTCCCGCTGAGCCAGTGCTTGCCGTCATCATGGCGCAGGCGGTAGAGCATGAGCGCATGTCCATCGGCCAGATGGAGCGAAAACCAGTCCCAACCTTGCTGGTTGTCGGCGAGCGGCTGCGAACTCCATTCGCGGTCCAGCCAGCCGATGCCCGTCACCGCGGTCGCGACACCCTCGATCGTAATACGGCCATCGATGGCAATATTCGGCTGACTGTAGTAATAGCTCGCCTGCCCCTGCTCCGATTTCTGGCTGTAACCGCCATTTCCCTGCAACACGTATGGCTTCCCGGCGGTCAATTGCAGTTCGATGCGCGCATCGCCCACCGAAAAATTGAGGCGAGAGGGAAACATATCGGCGCCCTCGGAAGTCAGCGACCAATCGTCGAGCCAAGCCGAAAACACGCCATCCGTCACACGCACGTCGGCTTGGCCCACCCCACCGCGCGCATAGCGCTGTTCGTACCGATGCCCGTCGGGTGTGGTGATCGCCGCATGCCCCATCCATATCTGGTCGCTGTCCCAGCCTTCGGTGTCCGCTGATGGCCCCAGCGCCGAACGAAACAGCGTCCACTGCGCGCCCCAGCGACGGCCTTTGGCGTCCTCGAGGTTCGCAGTGATGTACCACCACTCGATGCGGTACTCGGGATGCGGCAGATGGTCGGCAGGGAAGTCGAAACGACGCCCCGGCACCACCTGCGCAAAGCCTTCACCTTCGCTGCGCAACACACCGTAGGGATCGGCCTGCGCCCCTACCTGTCCGGCGCCGCCGCCAAGAAGGAGGGCCAGAACACAGATGGCCGCGGTCTTCACAATCCGCTGCCCAGTCGCGCCACTGCCTGCGGCAGTCGGCGACGCAGTTGCAGGCTGACCAAGGCCAGCACGAAGGCGATGATCGCGAACACCAGCGCGCCGAGCTTGAGCGCGGGCAAGGGCGACCACAGCATCGGCATGCTCCAGCCGAAGGACATCACATTGAGTTCGTGGATGAGAAACCAGGAGAGCAGCGCGCCAAGCGGAATCGACAGCAGCCAGGTGATCGCGGAAAAAATGCCCAGCGGCACGGCGATCACCAGCAGGTGTTCGCGCCGCATCACGCCCAGCGCGCGCCACTGCGCGAACTCCGGCAGCCGTTCGTGAAGGATTGCGAGCAGGGCCGTGAGCAGCGCGATCGCGGCGACCAGCAACGTAAGCGTATTCATCGCGGCGGTCATCGCAAAGGTGCGATCGAAAATCTTCAGCGACAGGCGTTTGATGTCCCGTTGCGAAATCCACTCGCCGGGGCGCACCCCGGCGGCGACCATTGCGCCTTCGGCAACAGCTTCATCCACGCCGGGCGCCAGCCACAGCGCCAGCCCTTGAGGTCGCGCATCCTGCCAGCGGCGCGCCACTTCCTCGTACGGCAAATAGAACTGGAACTGCGCATTGCCGTAATCATGGAAAAAGCCGACCACGGTGTAGCGCACGTCGCCTGCGTACGCGCTCAGCGCCACCGTATCACCAAGCTGCAGCCCGCCCAGATAATGCGCCTGCTCGTTGGCAAGTATCGGTCGGGGTTCCGCTGTAGTGGAAACGCCCCAGCGTGCCAGCGCCTGTGGCATGGCGTCCGAGAGCGGAAGCACGCGCGTGTCGGGCGCTTGCGGGTCGATGCCGAGCACGCGTGTTGGCCGACCTTGCCAACGCGTATTTACGCCGATGCGTGCGTGGCTTGCTGCGAGCCACTGCGCGTTGGCCGGATCGGCGGAGAGTGCCACCGGGTCGATACGCTCGCTTTGCACATATAGATCGGCGCCGATACGCTGGTCCATCCAGCCGGCGAGCGCGCTCCGAAAACTGCCGATCAGCGTTTCCACACCGAGGTTGGCGGTGAGGGCAAGAAGCAGTGCCATCATTGCGGGACGCAGCGCCGGCAGTTGCGCCCAGCCATCACTTACAATCCAGCGGCGCAGCAGGGCCGCGTTGGAAAGCGCGCGCGACAAGCCGCCATGGGCGATTGCCAGCAGTTGCGGCAACCACCAGGCGGCCGCGAACAGCACCAGGGCGAGCAGCATGAAGCCCTCGATCACCGTATCCATCGCAACATAGACGCCGCCCGCGGCCACCGCCATCAGCGTGGCGCCGATCGCCAGTTGGCGCCGCGCCCGCCGGTCATTCGACCAATCCGCGCTCACACTGCTGACATCGAGCACCGGTCGGCGCAGTTGCAGCAGTAGCGGCCAGGCAAGCGCCACGGCCAATCCGCCAAGCGTCATCAGCCAGGCGAGCAACACGGTCTGCGGCTGAACGAGCAACTTGGCGCCGACCACCGCGCCGTAGAGATTCTGCAGGCTGGCGCTTACGCTGGGCAGCAGCGCGTGACTGAGGCCATAGCCAGCGAGCAACCCGAGGACGCAGCCGAGGACGCTCCAAAGCAGCGTTTCGGCAATGATCGCCACGGCCAGCGCCCGCACGCTCACACCCATCAGGCGCAGATTGCGCAGCGTCGGACGGCGGAACCATAGCGAGAAGCGCACCGCGTTGAAGACGATGAACAAGCCGACGGCAAAGGACAGCCGGCTCATCGCGGTCAGTGGGGTGTGCAGGCTGGCGGTGAGCTGGGTGAGGTCGAGGCGTTGGCGATTGGGTTCGAGGCGCAGGTCGGCCGACAGTGCAGCTTCGAGGCGCGCGCGCGCCTCCGCCGGCATCGGCCCGACGGCGAGCGAAGTCAGTTGCTCACGACCAAGCAGCCCAAACGCAGCGCCGATATCCATCAACACCTGGCGGCCCTGCTGTTCGCGTGTCGCGATTACCGCCGGTGGCAGTTCGCGGCCATCGCGCAGACGCAGACGGTCACCTGCGGCAAGGCCGAGCTCACGCGCCAGGTCAGCCGGAAACCACGCCTGATATGGCGGCTGAATGAAGGCCAGCCCGTCTGGCGCGTCCAGCAGCTCGCTGCCCTCGTCAGACCGCGCGCTGGAACCCTCGCCGGGCAGTGCGAGCAAATCGGTGGCGATCAGCGTAAGGGGTGTGTTGTCGGGCGTCGACACGCGCGCCTGCACGAGCGGAAACACCTGGCGAAACCCCTGCCGGCGCAGCGCGATGTAGTGGTCCGGGTCGATGCCGTTCCCGCTGCGGCTGCGGATCCAGTCACTGGTCTGCGCGCCGAGCAGCGAATCGGCCTCGTCATAGCTCGCGCGCGCATGGCTGTTGATCACCTGCACCGCCGACCACAACCCGACGCCGGCCACCAGCCCGGCGAGCAGGAACACCGTCTGCCACGGGTGGCGCCGGTAGTGGCTGAGAAGCGCCTTGAGGCTGCTGGAAAGAACGGCAACGCGCGTGCTCATGCCGGCGTGGCAAACGCGTGCTCGCTGAGCCGGCCGTCATGCAGCCACCATTGGGCGTCCATGTAGGCCGCCATTGCGCGGCTGTGCGTGACCATCAGCAGCGCGCTGCCCGCGTCGCCGACCAGCTCGCGAAAAATCGACATCACCTCGGTGCTGCTGCGCTCATCGAGATTGCCGGTGGGCTCATCGGCGAGTACCAGCGGCGGCCGGTGCAACAAAGCGCGCGCGATCGCCACGCGCTGCTGCTGCCCGCCGGAGAGCTGATGCGGATACTTTCGCATTTGCGCGGCGAGGCCGAGGCGATCGACAAGGCGTGCTTCGAAGGCGCCGTCGAGCCGCCCGCACAGCGCGGCCTGAAAGCGGATGTTGTCGGCCACGGTGAGCGTTCCGATGAGGTGGAACTGCTGGAACACAAGACTCACCGTACCGCGCCGCAAGGCCGCGCGTGCGCTCTCACCAAGCGCGCTCAGATCCTCGCCGGCAATGAAGATGCGGCCACTGTCGGGCGTGTCGAGTCCCGCGGCCAGATGCAGCAGCGTGCTCTTGCCGCTGCCGCTCTCGCCCAGCAACGCCGCTGACGCCCCTGCGGCCAAATGAAGATCGACGCCGTCGAGAACGGTGATTTCGCCCTCGGGCTGGGTATATCGCTTGACCACCGCGGAACATTCGAGCACGGGCTGTTCAGTCAGTGCGGGTTGGCGGCGGGTGGCGCTTCGAGCGTGACCACGGCAAAACCTTCGCTGCCCTGGCCAATGAGCGCGGGACGATGGTAGCGCACAGTGAGCTTTTCACCGGGCGCGCGGTCGAGCAAGGCGAGTTTGACGGCGGCAAAGTCGGGGGTTGGCACTTCGTCGATCGACAGCAGCACGTCGTTCGCGCGCAAGCCCGCACGCGCCAGCGCGCTCTCGTCACGCAACTGGGCTACCCGCGGACCGCGATCGCCACGGTCCAGCATGGCACCGAGCAGACCCGCCGGCGGCAGTGCAACTTCGGCCGGCAGAACGACAAAGTCAGCGGCGTCGCGCCCGACATGCTCGGCGCCCACCAGCAGCCGTGTCCCGCGCATACCGGTACGCTGCATCAGCCGGTCAGGGATGCCGTCGCCATACATCACATGCCCGCTGCCAGCGAAGATCGCCATGCGCCGGCCCGGATGCTGCGCGAGATACGCCGCCGCCTGCGCCGCCATGGTTTCGTCCCAGGTCTGCATCACGGCGAGAAAAAAGTCGAAGTTGCGCCCCTCGACCGGGTGCATTTCAAAGGCCTCGCGCACGCGTTTGGTGTAGGCCTCGCCCGGCATGCCGTATTCGGCGGGCAATTGCGCGCGCTCCGCGGCTGAGAGACTTTCGATGCCTTCCGCACCGATCTTGCGGGTCAGTTCCACCGGCGCGTTAAGTGCCACAATGGGTATGCCATTGTCGCGTGCATAGCGGATGATCGGCCGATAAAGGCGGTAGTCGAAGCGCCAACGCTCAAAATAGCCGGTTCGCGCGAGCATCTGCGCCTCGTCGATGGTGCCCGCCAGGAAGGCGTCGAGATGCGGCTGCATGGGAAACTGGAACCACTCGACGCCCACCGCCACATCGCCATAGCGACGGTGCAGGAACTTGAGCGTTTCGAGTTGCACCAAGTGATGGTCGTAGCGGTCGTGGGTTTCGCCGACGAACACGATGCGGTCATCGGCCAGGCCGCCGAGCACGTCACTGAGCCGCGGCGCGCTATCGACGGCAAGCACCGGCGGATCAATGGCCTCGGGCGCTGCCGCCGCAGCGTGCAGTGACGCGCATAAAGCCAGTCCGGCCAGCATGCGCAAACTGCGTCGAAAGGAGTGCATCATCGTCATGTTTCCATTTCCGAAAATCCTCGCTTCACGATGGCGTGCGCCGTTGGCAACGGCCATCTTCCTGGCGGGCAGTATCGCTAGCGCCGCGCCCGTTCATCACGATCTGCATGTGACGCTCGATCCAGCCCGCGCGCGCATCGACGTGACCGACACGATACAGCTGCCCGACAGCCATCATGGCGAATTCCGCGTGCTGCTCGGTGCGGCATTTACGCCGCATGCCGATGGCGCGCGACTTGTGCCTTTGGACGGCGCGGCGCGCGGGCGGTTCCGCGCCTATCGCCTGATGGTGCCCGAAAGCGCGCGCAGCGTGACTCTGCGCCATGCCGGTCGCATCGAGGAGACGAAGCGAAGTGCCGATCACGGCATGCCGGTGGCGCTGCTCGATGCCGAAGGCGCCTACCTCGATGGCGCCAGCGGCTGGGTACCCCGACTTGGCGATGCACTGACCGATTCGCGCGCCGATTCGCTCACCTTCTCGCTTGTTGTCGACGCCCCCGCCGACTGGACGATCGTCAGCCAGGGCCGACGCAGCGACGACGGCCGCCACTGGCAGGCCGACACGCCTCAGGAGGATGTGTATCTGGTCGCCGGCCGCTTCACGCGCAGCGCACGCACGCATGGCGACATGACGCTCGAAACCTACCTGCTCGCCGACGACACCGCACTTGCCGAACGCTATCTCGCCGTAATGGGGCAATACATCGATATCTACAGTGAGTTGATCGGCGCCTATCCATACCCGCGTTTCGCGGTCGTCGAGAACCGCTGGCAAACCGGCTACGGCATGCCAAGCTTCACCCTGCTCGGCTCGCAAGTGCTGCGCCTGCCATTCATTCTGCACTCTTCACTGCCACACGAAATCCTGCACAACTGGTGGGGCAACGGCGTGTGGGTGGATGCGAGCGGCGGTAATTGGTCGGAAGGACTTACCGCCTATCTGGCCGACCATCTCATAAAGGAAGCGCAGGGCAGTGGCGCCGAGTACCGCCGCAAGCTGCTCGAGCGATACACCAGCTTCGCCGCCGAAGGGCGCGACATCGCGCTGCGCGACTTCCGCAGCCGCCACAGCGACGCCACCCAGGCCGTCGGCTACGGCAAGACACTGATGCTGTTCCACATGCTGCGCCGGAAAATCGGCGACGCTGCCTTCGCCACCGGACTCAAAACGCTGTGGCAGCGCCATCGCTTCACGGCGGCAACGTTCGATGACGTCGCTGCCGCGTTCGGGGCGGGCAAGGAAGCGTTCGATGTGCGCTGGCGCGATCGGCCAGGCGCACCGCAATTGGTTATCGACTCGCTCGACGTACAGCCGGCTACAGACGGCGGCCACCGCCTGACGCTCGTGCTGCGCCAGCAACAATCCGGCACGCCCTACCCCTTCGAGGTGCCGGTCGTGGTGCAAACTGAAGGCGGCGGTGTCACGCGCCTGAGCGCAGAATTCGAGGGTGACCGCGCGCGGCTCACGCACGACTTCACCAAGCGCCCGCTGCGTGTCGATGTCGATCCCGATTTCGACGTTTTTCGCCGCCTCGACCCTGCCGAGCAACCTTCGTCGCTGACACGTTTATTTGGTGCGCGCGAGCAGTGGCTGGTCCTCCCCGCCGGGGCGCCGCCCGCCGAGCGCGAGGCTTGGCAGCAACTCGCCGAAGCATGGTCGAATCGCTTTGACAATGTGCGCGTACGCATGGATGTCGAGGTAGAAGCCGCGCCCGACGACGCTGCAGTGTGGCTACTCGGGTGGCAGAATCGCGCGCTCCCGGCTTCCCGCGCACGGCTCGCGGGGAGCGGGCAGGCGCTTGAAGGCCGCGCGCTGCGCGTCGGCAACTCCGACTTCGACGGCACCGATCATGC
>CBDULG010000105.1:0-9571 GCA_965367985.1 uncultured Rhodocyclaceae bacterium | reverse complement strand
GTCCAACCGCCGCTTTCAGGATGTTGTCTCCTCATACGGTGGGCATGTCGACGTCATCCTGCTCGCGCACATGCTGAGCGAGATAGGCATCTTCCTTGCTACGCAGGTTGGCGATCGCGGCGAGTACGAACTGCAACGCGGCGATGCCGAGCCCGAGCGGTAGCCACACCAGCGTGATCCACATCGGAAACTGCATCGCTGGCGTCACGCGGCCCAAGCCCTGCACGCGCAGGATGTAGGTCGCCGCGTACCAGGCCAGCGTGGCGAGGACGATGGCGGTGGTGACCTGGATCAGCGCGAACATCCAGCGGCGGTACTTCACCGGCAGCATGTCGGTGAGCGCCGACATGCGGATGTGCCGCCCCTGACGCGCCGCCGCGCTGGTGCCGACGAAGGTGACGAGGACGATGAGGAACTGGTTGAGCTCTTCCGAAAAGAACAGGCTGGAGCTGAAACCCAGCCGGGCGACGACGTTACTGATGGTATTGACGGCCATCAGAATGACGGCGCCGGCGAGCAGTGTTTTTTCAATGGCAGCGAGCGCGCGGTCGATCTGCCGCATGCTGCGCATGACGATGCCGCCTTCGGACGCTTGGTCCATGAGTGTTCCTCCTTCGGCGTTAAGCTGCGGGTGACGCGGGCTGTCACATTGCTCTTGTATGGGGTGACGAGCGCAGTCTAGCTTTTCAGGCAAGCCGCTCCGATTGCTCTAGAACAATATTGTGTCGTGGCAATCCGCACAATTCTTTTCGGCGCGGTGGAATGTCTTGGCACATCGGCGGCTGCGCGCCGCGGGTTGCTGGCAGGCTGAAGTGCGCGCGCTTGAATGCGCGCAGCGACGCTTGATTCGGCGGATCGGCGCGTGGCGCGGCAGGTCGGTGGCCGAAGCGCAATGCCGAACGCCGTCGCCCGCCGGCGCGCAATCGGCCGTAATATTGATCCAGGCGGCCGCCGGATACCTTGGCGGAACCGCCTGAGTCCATGCGGTCGGGCAGAGCGATCGATCGAGCCGCTGGATTGTTCTAGTGCATTCGAGCCGGTGTTTCGGCAATGTAATCTGGCCATCGAGTCGTCACGCACCGCGTCGTGCCCGACCGAACACTACCCCGACACAAGGAAGGAGACATCAACCATGGCATTCACCGGAAAACTAAAAACATTGGTTCTTGGCATCGCACTGGGCCTGGCCGCGACGAGCGCCAGCGCTGCGGACTGGAAGTTCGCCGTCGAGGAAAGCCCGGGCGACGTGCAGACACTCTACGCCGAGGAGTTCAAGCGTCTGATCGAAGAGCGCACCGGTGGCAAGACGACGGTGACGGTCTACACCTACGGCCAGCTCGGCAATGAAAACGACCTGACCGAATTGACGGCGGGCGGCGCGATCCAGTTCTCCAATGCCTCGCCGGGTCACCTCGGTACTTTCGTGCCCGAAGTGCAGGTGCTGAGCCTGCCCTTCCTGCTGCCCGACTCCGATGAGGCAAAGGCCGATGTGCTGTCGAACAGCAAGGCGCTGTACGAGATGCTGGCCGCCGACTTCGCCAACAAGGGACTCAAGCTGTTCACCGTCTATCCGGAAGGCGAGATGGTGTGGACGACGAAAAAGGCAGTACGCACGCCCGAAGATCTGGGTGATGTGAAATTCCGCGTGATGACCTCGCCGATCCTCATCGAGCAGTTCAAGCTCTACGGCGCAAACCCGGTCGCGCTGCCCTGGGGCGAAATCTACAGCGGCCTGCAGATGAACGTGATTCAGGCGCAGGTGAACCCGCCGTTCTTCATCGAGAGTGCCAAGTTCCATGAAGTCACCAGCCACCTGATCTATCCGGGCGATGTCGAATACACCACCACGGTGGTGGCCAATTCCGACTTCTGGGACGGTCTGAGCGACGAAGACAGGACCATGCTCAATGAAGTGCGGGACGAACTGCAGACCTTCATCATCGCCAAGCAGAAGGAAAAGAACGCGACTGCGCTGGAGAACATGCAGAAGGCAAAGCCTGACATCGAAGTCATCAAGCTGACCGAGGAAGAGCGCGACGTGTTCCGCAAGCGCGTCGAACCGCTCAGTGGCAAATTTGTCGAGATGGTCGGGGGCCGCAGCGGGGAAATTCTCGAGCAGCTCAAGGCGGACGTCGCGGCCGCGGCGAAGTAAGGCCGGACGGCATTGACACGCGGGCGGCGCAGGCCGCCCGGGTGGAACGAGGCGCCGCAGTCGGGCGCCTTTTTTTGGTCTCGCGTCTGGGTCACGGTGCGGCGCATTCTCATTCGACCGGGAGAGCGGCATGGAAGAACGCCAACGCGCGCTGCTGCTGACCTCGCTCGGCGTCGTCTTGCTTTCGCCCGATGCGCTCGTGCTGCGCTGGATTTCGGCCGACCCGATGCATGTGCTGGTATGGCGCGGCCTGTTGATGGCGCTGGGCATGTTCGCGCTGCTCGCCACGCGCTACCGGCGGCGCCTGCCCAAGGCAATCTACCGCTGCGGCTGGACGGGCGTCGGTTGCGCGCTGTGCTTCTGCTTCAGCACGCTGTGTTTCCTGCATGCCATGCAGTTGGCCGGCGCCGCCAGCACCTTGCTGGTCTACAGCATTGCGCCACTGGTGGCGGGCGTGCTGGCGTGGGTTTTTCTCGGCGAGCGCCTGCGCTGGTACAGCGTGGCGGCGATTGTCGTGTCGATGATCGGCATCGCGGTGATCGTCACCGACGATGCACCCAGCGCGCATCTGGGCGGCAATCTTTTCGCGCTCGCCGGCGCCACGCTGCTGGCGACCAATTTCACTCTGGCGCGCAGCATTCCGCTGATCGACACAAGTCCGGCGCTGATGGTTGGCGCGCTGTTTTCGGCCGGGCTGGCCTGGGTGCTGGGCGGGCCGCCACAACTGCAGGACGCCCATCTGGCGGGGCTGGCGCTCTTGTCGGTGATCATCCTGCCACTCGCCTTCACGCTGATTCAGCTCGGCCCGCGCGCCATCGGCGCCGCCGAGGTCGGTTTGCTGATGCTGCTCGAAGTGGTCCTCGGTCCACTGTGGGTTTGGCTCTTTCTCGATGAGGCGCCAAGCGTTACGGTAATGCTCGGCGGCAGCATCGTGTTGTTCGCGCTGATCGCCCACGGCGTGTTCGTGTGGACGCAGCAAGGCGGTGTGTCATCGCGCGCCGGGCGTGCCGCCACGATCCGACTGAAGGAGAAAACCCGATGAGCCGATTGACCCTCGACGCGCTGTACCGCTATCCGGTGAAATCGCTTGCCGGCGAAACCTTCGGTGCGCTCGATGTGGACGCGCGGGGATTCCGATATGACCGTCACTGGATGGTGGTCGACGCCGACGGGCGCTTTCTGACGCAGCGCGAACTGCCGCGCATGGCGCTGATCGGCACTCATGTGACCGACCACGGCGAGTTGCAGTTGAATGCGCCGGGCATGCCGGATCTGACCGTCATCGAATCGCCTGCCGCGGCGCGCATGGACGTGCTGGTGTGGGGCGATACCGTGAATGCGGCGCTCGGCGATTTGGACGCCGATAGCTGGTTGAGCGATTTTCTCGCGACGCCTTGCCGCCTGGTGCGCCTTCCCGATGACAGCGTGCGCGCCGTCGATCCCGCTTTTGCCGCGCCGGACGATCAGGTCGGTTTCGCTGACGGCTTCCCGTTCATGCTCATCTCGCAGGCCTCGCTCGACGATCTCAACAGCCGGCTCGAGGTGGCGCTGCCGATGCACCGCTTCCGCCCCAATCTGGTCGTCGCCGGTTGCACGCCCTACGCCGAGGACGGCTGGCGCCTCATCCGCATCGGCAACATCCGTTTTCGCGTCGTCAAGCCGTGCGCGCGCTGCGCCATCCCCGCGGTCGACCCCGAAACCGCCGAGCGCGGCAAGGAGCCGCTGCGCACGCTGGCGAAGTACCGCCGCCAGGACGGCAAGGTGATGTTTGGGCAGAACCTTGTGCACGACGGCCACGGCCGGCTCGAGATCGGCATGGAAGTCGAAGTGCTGGAATGAAATCGGCGGTGAATAGGCGTATGCACGGGCGTATGCACGGGCACGCCGGCGAAAAACTCTTCGCCTCTTAGGCGTTTGGCGGGGCGCCACGCCCGGCAGGGGCGAACAACCGTTCGCCTGCAACGCGCCCCGACAACGCCCTCACACGTTGAGAATCGACACCGCGCGCGTGTTCAGATACGGTTCGAGCGCCTCCGGACCCCCTTCCGAGCCGTAACCCGAATCCTTCACGCCGCCGAACGGCATCTCGGGCCACGGCGCCGCCGGCTGGTTGATCCACAGCATGCCGGTCTCGACCTGTTGCGCGAGCAGATGCGCGTTCTTGAGTGAGCGAGTGAACGCATACGCGGCCAGGCCGTAGGGCAGGCGGTTGGCCTCGGCGATGGCTTCGTCGAGCGTGTCGAAGGCACGCGTCGCCGCCACCGGGCCGAAAGGCTCGTCGTTGAACACCTTCGCTTCGAGCGGGACGTCGGTAAGCACGGTCGGGGCAAAGAAGTTGCCCGCATCGCCGAGGCGTTTCCCGCCCGTGGCCACGGTCACGCCGCGGCGCTCGGCATCTTCCATGATCTCGGCCATTGCGGTGACGCGGCGCGGATTGGCCAGCGGCCCCAGGCGGGTGTTCTCGGCCAGCCCGTCGCCCACCGTCAGGCCTTCGGCGTGCTTGGTTAGTGCGCTGGAGAATTCGCGGTGGATGCTCTCATGCACGAGGAAGCGCGTTGGCGCGATGCACACCTGGCCTGCATTGCGGAACTTGCCGCCGCCCATCGTCTTGACAGCCAGATCGATGTCGGCGTCTTCAGCGATGATCACCGGCGCATGGCCGCCAAGCTCCATGGTGGCGCGCTTCATGTGCTGGCCGGCAAGCGCGGCGAGTTGCTTGCCAATCGCGGTGGAACCGGTAAAGGTGATCTTGCGGATCACCGGATGCGGTATCAGGTAGCCGGAAATCTCCGCCGGGTCGCCGTACACCAGCCCCACCACCCCCGCGGGCACGCCGGCATCGACAAATGCGCGGATCAGTTCGGCCGGCGAGGCGGGGGTTTCCTCGGCCGCCTTGACGAGAATCGAGCAGCCGGTGGCCAGCGCCACCGACACCTTGCGCACCACCTGATTGACCGGGAAATTCCAGGGCGTGAATGCCGCCACCGGTCCGACCGGATCCTTGATGGCGAGCTGGCGCACGTCCAGGTTGCGCGCCGGCACGACGCGGCCGTACACGCGCATCGCCTCGTCGGCGAACCAGTCGATGACTTCTGGCGCAGCGCCGACCTCGGCCTTCGCTTCGCCCAGTGGCTTGCCTTGTTCGAGCGTCATGATCCGGGCGATTTCATCGGCGCGCTCGCGCATCAGATCGGCGGCGCCATGCATGATCTTGCGCCGTTCATGGGCCGGCATCGCGCGCCATGTCTCGAAGCCCTTGTGCGCGGCGGCGAGCGCGCGGTCGAGATCAGCGGTCGAGGCGTGCGCGACACGGCCGATTTCCTTTCCGGTCGCCGGGTTGGCAACGGGCAGCGTGCGCGCGTCCTGCGCGTCCTGCCACTTCCCGTCGATCAGCAATTGCGTGTTGGGGTAGGTCATCTCGGCTCCGTGTGGTGGGTGATGTTGTCGCTTCGATTCTCGTGCATGGCGCGTGGCGGGTCTACCCGATGCCTCGTCGACGAAAAAAAGGCTTCCTCGCGGAAGCCTTTCCTAATTGTTTCAATCAGCCGGTGCTCAGTCGCTGTTGGCGAAGCCGAGCAGGTGCAGCAGGCTGGTGAAGAGGTTGAACAGCGACACGAACAAGGTCACCGTCGCCATCACGTAGTTGGTTTCACCGCCATTAACGATGTTAGAGGTCTCATACAGGATGAGGCCCGACATCAGCAGCACGAAGGCGGCCGAGACGGTCAGCGACAGGGCCGGCACTTCGAAGAAGATCGCGCCCAGGCCGGCGAGGAAGGCCACCAGAATGCCCACCGCGAGGAAGCCGCCCATAAAGGAGAAATCCTTGCGCGTGGTGAGCGCATAGCCGGACAGGCCGAGGAAGATCGCCGCGGTGCCGCCGAGCGCCATCATCACGGTCTGCGAGCCGTTGGGCATCTGCAGGTAGTAGCTGATGATGGGGCCGAGGGTGTAGCCCATGAAGCCCGTAAGCGCAAACACCGAGACAATGCCCCAGCCACTGTTACGCAGCTTGGAGGTGAGGAAGAGCAGGCCGAAGTAGCCGATCAACGTAATGATCAGCCCCGGATGCGGCAGCCCCAGCGCCATCGAGCCACCGGCCGTGACTGCAGCGAAGAACAGTGTCATCGACAGCAACACATACGTGTTGCGGATCACCTTGTTGGTGGCCAGTACGGATGTGCGCTGGCCGGTTTGAGTGGGGAAGGGGGTTGTGCGGTCCATCTCGCAGCTCCTGTAGGTCGTCTATCAGCGGGGGATCGTCGGTTCAGTCGTATGACTGGACGATCCCGTACGCGTTGCAGTGTAGTTCAGGTGATTTGTACGAACAAATCGAATAAAGTTCATTGTGGGTTCGAAAAATTCGATGCTCGTAGGAAATTCCCAGGCTCGGCCATGAACACGCTCAATTTTAAACATCTGCGCTATTTCTGGATGGTTGCCAAGGCCGGCAGCATCGCGCGCGCCAGCGAGCAACTGCATCTGACGCCGCAGTCGGTGAGCGGGCAGCTCAGTGCGTTTGAAGCGCGTTTGGGCGTGGCCTTGTTCCACCGCACCGGTCGGCGGCTCGATCTGACCGAGACCGGGCGGCGCCTGCTCGGTTACGCGGAGCAGATTTTCGCGCTCGGTGACGAGATGATTGAAGCGCTCAACGACCAGGCCTCGCAACAGGCGCTGCCGCTGCGCGTCGGCGTCGCCGATTCGGTGCCCAAACAGGTGGCCTACCGACTGGTCGCGCCAGCGCTCGACCTCGACACCCCTGTGCGGCTGGTATGCCGCGAAGGGCGGCTGGCGCCGCTGCTGGCCGAGCTGTCGGTGCATCGCCTCGACATGGTGATTGCCGACCGGCCGATGCCGGCCAATCTCAACGTGCGTGCCTATAACCACTTGCTCGGCGAAAGCCCGCTGGTGGTCATGGCGGCGCCCGCGCTGGCGGCGCGTGCGACGGCGGCCTTTCCTGCGCTGCTCGACGATGCGCCCTTCCTGCTGCCCGGCGAAGACGTGGCGATCCGCACGCGCCTGCTGCAGTGGTTCGAGCTTCAGTCGGTGCGGCCACGCATCGTGGGTGAATTCGACGATAGTGCTTTGCTCAAGTCGTTCGGCGGCGCGGGTGCTGGATTCTTCTGCACGCCGGCCGGCATTGCCGACGATGTCGCGGCGCAGTACCGCACCTGCCGGATCGGTGAAATCCCCGCGCTTTCCGAGCAGATCTACGCGATTACCGCCGAGCGTCGGCTGACCCATCCGGCGGTCAGGGCGATCAGCGCGTCGGCGCGCCTGTCCGGCTTCAGCGCGCCGGGCAAACCAGATGATGGCGCGGGACCGGCGTGATCGGGGTTGCGGCGGTAAAATCGGCGTCAGTGGCCGCAGACGCGGGTGCCGCACTACAAGGATGATTTGATGATGAAGCACCTGATCGCCCTGTGCTGTTTGCTGCCCGGACTGGCAATTGCGGCAGAAATGACCACCCGGCCGTTGTCCGAACTGGCGGTGTACCCGCAGTACCGGGTCAACGCGGCGGCCGAGCCGATCGAAGAGTCCCAGCTCGGCATGGCGGTCAGCGGCCGCATCGCGTCGCTGCCGGTGCGCGAGGGGGAGCGCGTGCAGGCCGGGCAGACGCTGGTGACCCTCGACGACCGCGAATTTCGTATCGAAGCGGCGCGCGCCAAGGCGCAGGTCAATCTGGTCGTCAGCCAGATCCAGCTGGCGAAGTCGCAGCTCGAGCAGACCGAGGCGCTGGCCAGTCAGGAATTCGTCAGCCCCGACGCGCTGCGCATCCGCAAGACGGAACTGGCCGTGCGGCGCAGCGAACTGGCTGCGGTGCGTCAGGCGCGCGCCGCGGCGGACCTCGCGCTGGAGCGCACGATTCTGCGTGCGCCTTTCGATGGCGCGGTGAAATCGCGGCTGGCGAGCGTCGGCGACTATGTGTCGCCCGGGGTGCCGGTCGTCGTGCTGGCAGCGACCACGGCGCCGGAAATCCGCGCGCGTGTGCCGGTTGAACAGATCGTCGGCTTGCGAACCGCCGAGCGCTGGACACTGCATGCCGCTGGACTCGAGGTGCCGCTCAAGCTGCTGCGTGTGTCGCCGCTGGTCGATCGCGCCGCGCAGGCGCAGGACGTGATCTTCGCGGCGCAGATCGATGTACCTATCGGGCTGGCCGGCGAAGTCCGCTGGCAGGGTGCGCAGCCGCAGTTGCCGCCCCGCTATGTTCAGCGCCGCGACGGTCAGTACGGGGTGTTCGTGATGAACGGCGACGCGCCCGAATTCCGCGAATTGCCCGGGGCGCAGCCGGGGCGGCCGGTGACGGTGCCGGCAAGCCTGTCGGCCGACACGCCGATCATCGACGAGGGCCGCTTCCAGATCGGCCTCGTGCCGGCCGGTGAGGCAGACGCGCCGACGCCGCCCGAGGCGGCCCAATGAAGTCGTTTTACCGCAGCCTGATCAGCAACCATCCGCTGGCCAATATCGCCTTTGCGCTGGTGCTCATCGGTGGCATGGCGACCTATGTGCTGCTGCCGCGCGCGCAAGACCCCGAGATCAACTTCAACTGGGTCAACGTCATCACCGTTCTGCCGGGCGCGTCGGCCGAGGACATCGAGCAGGATCTGACTTCGCCGCTCGAGGACGCCATTGCCAAGGTCAAGGACATCAAGTTCGTCTCCTCATCGAGCCGCGAGAACCTGTCGTCGATCCTGGTGCGCTTCAACGAACTCTCGAGCCGCGAGTTCGACAAGCGGGTGGCCGACCTGCGCCGTGAAATCCAGAACAAAGCGTCGGACGAGTTGCCCGATGAGGCGGAAGATCCCGAGATCGTCGAGATCACCACGTCGAACGGTTTTCCGACCGCCATCCTCGCCGTGTATGGACCGGCGATGGACGAAAAACTGCGCCGCGCGGGCTTCAATCTCAAGAAGGACCTTGAGCGCATGGCCGGTGTCGATCAGGTGATCGCCGCCGGGCTGGACGATCCCGAACTGCATGTCGACTTCGATCCGGCCGAGCTCGCCGCGCGCGGCCTGTCCCCGCTTCAGGTCTCCGACACCATCCTGGGCTGGTTCCGCAACACGCTGGGCGGTCGTGTGCGGGTGAATGACAACGAATGGCTGGTGCGCCTGCAGGGCAAGACCCCCGATCCGGACGCGCTTGCCGAACTGGCCGTCGTCACGCCCGAGGGCCGGGTGACGCTCGACGCGCTGGGCGATGTTACGCGCAGCCATGAGCGCCCGACGCAGCGGGTGAGCGTGCACGGTCAACCGGCAATCATGCTGTCGATCACCAAGCAGAGCCGCATCAATACGCTCGACTTGGTCGACCAGCTCAAGGCCTTCGTCGCCGAGCGCAACCCCTTGCTGGCCACGCAGGGCGTGCAACTGGTCATGCTCGACGACCAGACCGGCATCACGCGCAGCGCGATCGGTG
>CBDULG010000104.1:0-9691 GCA_965367985.1 uncultured Rhodocyclaceae bacterium | reverse complement strand
TCCTGCTCCAGGGTCTGGCGATCGCAGCGCTTGGCTACTGGCTCAACCGCCGCTTTCGCGTCGCCCACTGCATCGCCGGTCCATCGACCATGATCGGCGCCTCGAACTTCTTCGAGCTCGCGGTGGCGGTGGCGATTGTGCTCTACGGCTTCGACTCGGGCGCGGCGCTGGCCACCGTGGTCGGGGTATTGATCGAAGTCCCGGTGATGTTGTGGCTCGTCGCCATGGTCAATCGTAGCCGCGGCTGGTACGAGCGCGCGCTCGTCTGAACGCATATTTCGGCAAACCTGATGAATAGACTTTGAATAGCTGACTCCGCGATGTGTTGCTCGCCTGACCTACTACGAAGGAGATCCGAGCCATGAACAGTCCCAACCCAGCCAAGATGACGTTTGACGTGGTGTCAGTGCGCCTGAGTGCGCAAGCGAGCGAGGCGCGCTGCAAGCAAGCCACGATCACGCTTGATACCAACATGGCCGGCAACCCGCAGGCCTTCAACCCGGCCGAGTTGCTGCTCGCTGCCCTGTCGGCCTGCATGATCAAGGGCATTGAACGCGTGATGCCCATCCTCAAGTTCGAGCTGCGCGGCGTGGAAGTCCGAGTGCACGGCGTTCGCCAGGACGTGCCGCCGCGCATGGAGTCCATCAACTACGAAATTATCGTCGACACGGACGAGCCCGATCCACGGCTCAATCTGCTGCACGAGAACGTCAGAAAGTACGGTACGGTCTTCAACACCGTGGCACCCGGCACCGAACTGACCGGCGTGCTACACCGGAAGGTCGCGCCTGCATGAGTGCAGGCCATGACCACAGCCGCGCGCCAGCCAACTTCAATGCGGCCTTTGCCATCGGCATCGGTCTGAACATTACCTTCGTTGCCGTCGAGGCTTTCTACGGCTGGAAAGTCGATTCCCTCGCCTTGCTGGCCGACGCCGGGCACAACCTGAGCGACGTGATCGGCCTGGTGCTGGCCTGGGGTGGGGCGTTGGCCGGAAAATTACGGCCGGACGCACGCCATACCTACGGCTGGAAGCGTGCCAGCATTCTGGCCGCCTTCATCAACGCGCTGCTGCTGCTGGTGGCGATGGGGTCGCTGGCCTGGGAAGCCTTCAACAGGCTGCAGTCACCGCAGCCCATTGAAGGCGTCACCATCATGGTGGTGGCCGGCATCGGCATTGTGGTCAATACAGGCACAGCGCTGCTCTTCATGCGCGGCGGGAAAACCGATCTCAATATCCGCGGCGCCTTTCTTCACATGGCCGCCGATGCACTGGTGTCGGCAGGCGTGGTGGTGGCCGGCGGGCTGGCATTGGGTTTTGGCTGGACTTGGCTTGACCCGGTGGTCAGCCTCGTCATCGCGGCTGTGATTGTCGTCGGCACCTGGAGCCTTTTCAAGCAGTCGGTGCACCTGCTGTTCGACGGGGTGCCCGAGGGTGTGGATCTGCACGCTGTGCAGGCCCTGCTGGAAGGGCTGCCCGGGGTGGCGCGTGTTCACGACCTGCATGTCTGGGCCATGGGCACGTCGGAGATCGCGATGACCGCGCACCTTGTGATGCCCGAGGGCCATGCCGACGATGCCTTCCTGCAGAACGCGACTCAACAGCTTCACGACCGTTTCGAGATCGAGCATGTCACGATCCAGGTGATGCAGGTGCCCTTCACGGATCGCTGTGCCGACTTGGCGCCGCTCAGGCCCTGACCGCGCCAAGGATCGACAGCCGCCGCTTGCACATCGATTCGATTGGCGTGTGAGCCGACGCCAAATACCGTCACCCTTTCATGCACCCGCTCAGGAGCAAACATCATGACCACCCGACAAGTCGTTCTTTGCCACCCGGTTCGCACCGCCATCGGCACCTACAACGGCAGCCTCAAGGACATGCCCGCGCCGGACCTCGGCGCCGTTGCGATCCGCGAGACGCTCGAGCGCTCGGGCCTCGCGGCCGACAAGATCCAGACGCTCGTGATGGGGAACGTGATCCAGGCCGGCGTCAAGATGAACCCTGCGCGCCAGGCCGGCATTGCCGCCGGGCTGCCAGTGGAGGTGCCCGCGCTCACCGTCAACCGCGTCTGCGGCTCGGGCGCCCAAGGCGTAGCCAGCGCTGCGCTCGAAATCTGGTCCGGCATGATCGACTGCGCCATTGCTGGCGGCATGGAGAACATGGATCGCGCACCCTACGTGCTACCGCAGGGCCGCTGGGGCGCGCGCATGGGCGACGTGACGCTATTCGACAGCATGCTGTATGACGGCCTCAACGACGCCTTCAGCGGCAAGCACTCCGGCTGGCATACCGAAGACCTGGTGTTGAAGAACGGCATCAGCCGTGAAGACCAGGATCGCTGGGCCCTGCGCTCGCAGCAGCGATTCAGCGCGGCGCAGGCGGCCGGCAAGTTCGCAGACGAGATCGCGGCGGTTGAAGTGCCCGGCCGCAAGGGCCCGACCGTATTCGACAAGGACGAGCACAACCGGCCGGAAACGACGGCCGAATCGCTGGCCAAGCTCAAGCCCGCCTTTCGCAAGGAGGGCACCATTACTGCTGGCAATGCGCCGGGGCTGAATTCGGCCGGCGCGGCGATGGTGGTGGCCGATGCCGACTGGGCCGAGAAGAACGGCCTGGTGCCGATGGCGCGGCTGGTGAGCTATGGCATCGGTGCCGTGGAGCCGGGATTGTTCGGTCTGGGTCCGGTGCCCGCGGTGCGGCAGGCGCTGGCGCGCGCCGGCTGGAAGGTGGGTGATGTCGACCGCGTCGAGATCAACGAGGCCTTCGCCGCCATCGCGCTGGCTTGCCTGCGCGAGATCGGCTTTGCCGAGGAGATCGTCAACGTCGAAGGCGGCGCCATCGCGCACGGCCACCCGATCGGCGCGAGCGGCGCGGTGCTGGCCACGCGCTTGATCCATTCGATGAAGCGCGATTTGTGCAAGCGCGGCATCGTGACCTTGTGCATCGGTGGCGGCCAGGGCATTGCCTTGGCGATCGAGATGATCTAGGCAGGCACGGGCGATGGGGCCGCTCGAGCATGATCCGGCATCGCCGGCTCGTCGAGGCTTCCCTGTCGTCGGCCCGCTTGCGCTGCTTCGGGCGGTGGCGCAGGTGCTTTCACCGTCGGTTGTTTCCGCGGCCGGCGGATTCGATTCATTGGGGGAGTGCGCTGTCGAATCTGGTGAACGAGTGCCGCGCGCCGCACGGTCATGTGTCCTGTCCACTGATCGATGCATTGCATTGTGGCTGAATCGCAGATGGCGGCTGGTGACACGGCTGCTTGTTCTATCCCGAATTGCACTTGCGACGCCAGTACAAACTCACGGACTATTGAGCACCTACGACAATTCCAACAGGAGATGACGCATGAGCAATCTGACACACGCGGTGGACGAGGACTGCGCGGTCGCGCAGGGCTGCGATGCCGTTGACTTGGTGATTCAACCGCGAGACAAGAATCTCGGTGGCTTCTCGGTCCGCCGTGTCTTGCCGACGACCCAGCGCAAGATGGTCGGTCCGTGGATCTTCTTCGATCACATGGGGCCGGTAGAATTTACCGCCGGCAAGGGAATCAATGTACGCCCGCACCCGCATGTGAATCTCGCGACCGTCACCTATCTGTTCGAAGGCGAGATCCTGCATCGTGATTCGCTGGGCAGTGTGCAGGTGATCCGGCCGGGTGACATCAACCTGATGGTGGCCGGAAGCGGCATCGTGCATTCGGAGCGCGAGCGCCCGGAAGTCACGGCTGCCCCGCATCGCTTGCACGGCCTGCAGCTATGGCTGGCACTCCCCGAGCGCGACGAGGAGGTCGCCCCCGCTTTTCATCACTACCAGGCCGCTGGGATTCCGACCGTCACTGTCGAGGGCGTGCCGGTTCGGGTAATGATGGGGTCGGCCTTTGGCGTAACCTCGCCGGTCAAGACCTTTGCTGACACACTTTACTTGGAAGCGAGCCTCCGCCCGGGCGAAACTCTCGCGCTGCCGGACGCCGACGAGCGCGCCGTCTACGTCGCCGAGGGCAGCCTGAAAGCACGGGGTACGGAAATTCCGGAACATTCGATGGCAGTTTTATCCAGCAGCACGGGCGTCGTCATTGAAGCGACGGCGGAATCGCGCATTGCGATCATCGGCGGTGAGCACCTCGGCCAGCGCTTCATCGAGTGGAATTTCGTTTCCAGCCGCAAAGAGCGCATCGAGCAGGCCAAGGGCGACTGGCAAGCGGGGCGCTTTCCCAAGGTGCCGGGGGACGAAGACGAATTCATTCCCTTGCCTGAGTAGGTGCGGGGCCGGGTTCGCGACAGTTGGCGCTTACAGACGCGGCCTGTCAGGCGGGCAGGCGGGCAACTGCAGTTTCCAGTTTGAACCGGCGTTTCAAGGACATCACTGCTCGTCCATCGGCGTGACCGTCACCGCGACCTCGGGCTCGTGCCCGCCGCCGCCGAGGATCACGCCGCGCATTGGCGACACGTCGCTGAAGTCGCGGCCCCAGCCGATGGTGATGTGCTGGGTGTCGGGCAGCAGGTTGTTGGTGGGATCGAACTCGATCCAGCCGCCCGCGCTACCCGGCGCGTAAACCGAAATCCAGGCATGCGACGCATCGGCGCCGACCATGCGTGGTTTCCCCGGCGGCGGGTGGGTGAGCAGGTAGCCACTCATGTAACGCGCCGGAATGCTCAGCGCACGCAGGCAGGCGATCATAAGGTGCGCGAAGTCCTGGCACACGCCGCGCTTGTTGGCCATGACTTCGAGCACCGGCGTGGCATTGGTGGTCGCTTCGGGGTCGAACTCGAACTCGTTGTAGATTTTCTCCATGAGCGCGTGCGTCGCTTCGAGCACCGGACGTCCTGCCGAAAAACAATCGGCGGCATAGGCCGCCAGTTCCTGTTTGATCGGCACGTTCGGCGACCGGAAAAGGTAGCGCTTTGCTTCGAGATCGCCATTGTCCGAGGGGCGTGCGCTGCTGTAGGCAAGCCGTGTGGTCAGCGTGTCCCACGGGATCGAAGTCGACAGGCTGTCGATCACATGCGGTGAGAGATCGACACGCATCTCGGAATGCAGGGTGAGAATTTCGTGCGGCTGGAAGAACGCCAGCCACTCTACAGGGTTGCCGAAGGCATCGGTGCCGATCTTGTGCCATGAAGGTTCGGGGTCGACCTGCAGGCGATAGTCGATAAGGGTTTGCCAGGGCGAGGCGCGCGGGCGCAGATGCAGCATCTGCTGCGACAGCGACACTGCGCTGCCGTAATCGTAACGGGTCTCGTGGATGACGTGATACTTGACCATCTGTCAGCGCGCCAGGGTCTGGTGGCTGACCGCGTCCACATGCGTAAAAAAGCGCATGCCGATACGGTCGGACAATTCGAGCGCGGCGTGCTCGAGCAGGGCGAGTTGTTTGGCGAATTCGAGGCAACCGGCCGCCGGGCTGTACTTGAGCATTTGCAGATCGACACCGCGAAACTGCGCCGACGCTTCACGGAATTCGGCTTCCGGTAAATCGCCCAGCTCGACCTTGAGCAGGTTCAGATAGCGTTCGAGCGCGTTGACCTGAAAGATCACCGAGTGTGGGTTGCTCTCGTCGAGCACGACCAGGTCGATCACCGACATCAGCTCAGGGGTGCGCGCATAACGCGAGCGATAGGTGATGATGCTGTCGGTCAGTTCAAGCAACCACTCCAGATGGCGGCCATTGCGCTTGGGTACGGTGCGAAGAAAAGCGCTGACAGCGCCGGCAAAAAAATGCAGCCGCTCGATGCGGCGGCCAACGCGCAGGACACGCCAAACGGTATCGCGCGTCATGTTGTCCATCGTAAAACCGGTCAGTGACGACGACACCTGAATCAACTGATCGAGCTGTATGAGAATTTCACCGAGTTCGGCGTCGCGCCTTGAGTCGGCCTGCATGTCGCGTTGCAGTCGGGTAAGGGACTGCCAGTGATCGCGCGACAGGCGCTCGCGGACCTGCGCGGCTGACCAGAAAAGGCGTCCGACCGAGTCCGCGACGCTGTTCTGGCGGGTGCCGTCGCGCACCGCCTCACGCAGGCGAAGCTCGACCGGAATCCACGCCGCGTTGTTGCCATCCTTCTTCTTTTTCTCGCGGCCAGGGCGAAGGATGCGAAGATCCACGCACAGTCCGACCAGAGATTCGAACTCGGGCGAGCCTTCACCGCCATTGTCGATGTAACGCGACAGGGCGAGGCGAAGCAGGCGCGCGGTGGCGTCGAAGCGCTCGGAGTAGCGCCCGGTCCAGAACAGGTTCTCGACTACGCGCGAGGACATGTTCTGGCCGCTGCGTACCAGTTCGCCCTTGCCGGCCGCCGATTCGAGCAGGCTGACGGTGTCGACCGGGCCGTCGGCCAGCACCCAGGTGTCCTTTGATGCGCCGCCGCGGCGCATCGTCTGCACCAGCGCGTCGGCGCTGCCCGCCGAACGCGCCAACCCGCCGGGCATGACGCGATAGCCATCCGGCGTCGCCACCGCAAAAAGGCGCAGGGCGACACTGCGTGGCTGCAGCGTTTGATTCTTCTCTCGACTCCACACCGGCGCCTGCGATAGCCGCACCCATTCCTGCGCAACATAGGCATACGGACGCGCGCGGATGCGGGCGATCATCTGCGCGCGTGCCTCGCCCTGCAACTCGCTGCCGAAAACAGGTTCCAGCCGCTGCGACGGATAGGTCGGCTTGATGACCAGTTCATCAAGATGACTGACCGCGTATTCGAGCGCCGGTGCTTCGCCGCACCACCAGGTGGCGACGGAAGGCAACTTCAGCGTCTCGCCCAGCAGACGGTCGGCAATCGCCGGCAGGAATCCCATCATCGCGCTCGCGCCGGTGAGGCCGCTGCCCAGCGCATTGCCAATCAGCACGCGCCCGGCGCGCACGACATGCAACAGGCCCGGAACGCCCAGCGTCGACTCGCCGCGCAGCTCGAGCGGGTCGCACCACTCGTCATCCTGACGGCGCAGGATGGCGTGCACACGCTGCAGGCCGGTGAGCGTCTTGAGGTACACCGTCTCGTCGCGCACGGTCAGATCCTGCCCTTCGACCAGCGGGTAGCCCAGATAGCGGGCGAGGTACGTATGCTCGAAATAGGTCTCGGTGCGCGGGCCGGGCGTGAGCAGGACGACCAGCGGGCGCTCACCTTCGTCGGTGGGCGCCCAGTGTTCGAAGCTGCGTTGCAGGGTCGAAAAGAAAGATCCGAGCCGCTGCACCTTGAGGTTGCGAAACAACTGCGGGAAGACGCGCGAAGTGATGAGCCGGTTTTCCAGCGCGTAGCCGGCGCCGGCGGGTGCCTGGGTGCGGTCGCCGATCACCCACCAGTGACCATCGCGAGAGCGCGCAAGGTCGACCGCGTAATGGTGCAGATAGATGCCGCCGGGTGGCGTGACCTTATGACAGGGCCACAGAAAACCCTGTCGGCCGAACACCAGCGAGGGCGGCAGCAGTCCTTCGGCCAGCAAGCGCTGCTCGCCGTAGAGGTCGGCCAGCACCGCATTGAGCAGCCGCGCGCGTTGTGCGACCGCTTCGTTCAGGTGACGCCACTCGTCGGCATCGATGATCAGTGGTAGCGGATCGAGCACCCAAGGGCGATCGTGGCCCTCGGGGTCGTCGAACACGTTATAGGCGACACCGTTTTCCTGAATGCTGCGGTCAGCCAGCTCGACCCGGTGCCGCATCGCCACGGGGGATGCGTCCTTGAGCAGTTGCATCAAGTCGCGCCAGTGCGGGCGCACATTGCCATCCGCGTCGAGCATTTCGTCGTAGCGGTCGGGCGGGGCGGTGTAGTTAATGAGCAGGGCGCGCGGCATCGGGGCGTTGTCGGGCCGGTGGCTGATGAGTCGGGATTCTAATGTTTTCCGACAGTCGGACGGGAGAAATGGATGGTGAATTCTCGCATTGTGTAGTAACGTACCTACATAAACAACGTTGTTCAGGAGGTGTCGCCATGACCATTACGACCCTATCCAGCCGGGAACTCAATCAAGACGTTTCCCGCGCCAAGAAGGCTGCGAAGAACGGCCCGGTTTTCATCACGGATCGCGGCAAGCCGGCACACGTGCTCTTGAGCATTGAGGAATACCAGCGCCTCACGGGAAAACATCGGAACATCATTGAAGCGCTGTCCATGCCGGGCATTGCCGATATCGAAATCGAGCTTCCCAGCTCACGCGAGTTCCCCCGGGCAGCAGAGTTTGACTGATGTTCCTGCTCGACACCAACGTCATTTCCGAGTTGCGCAAGGCCGGCGACGGTAAAGCCGACGGAAACGTCATCACATGGTTGGCGAGCGAAAACGCAGCGAGCTTCTTCATTTCGGCCGTTACCGTCATGGAGCTTGAGCTTGGTGTTCTCCGCATCGAGCGTCGTGATGCTGTTCAGGGGGCGCGGCTGCGCACATGGATGGACAACCATGTCCTTCCTGAATTTTCCGAACGCACGCTGCCGGTCGATGCGGTTGTCGCACTTCGCTGTGCCCGACTCCATGTGCCCGATCCTCGCCCCGAACGCGATGCGATTATTGCGGCGACCGCACTCGTGCATGGCATGACGGTCGTGACCCGCAATGTGAGCGATTTCGAGCCGACCGGCGTGACCGTGATTAATCCATGGCTCGCCCGGCCTTAAATCTCGAAACGGCAACTTTTGCGCCCGACGCTCACGGGCGGCGCAAATCAAGCGTGAACGGATGCTCGATGTTCCGCGTCGGCGCGGCCACGTCGACTTGCCCGGGTGTGTGGCCCATCGCAAAGAAGCGCGCCATACGGCGGCTTTCCGCTTCAAACGCATTGACCGGCAGGGTGTCGAAGCTGCGTCCGCCGGGGTGGGAGACATGGTATTGGCAGCCCCCCAATGAGCGCTGTGACCAGGTGTCGACCAGATCGAACACGAGCGGCGCATGCACGCCGATCAGCGGGTGCAGGCAGGAGGGGGGTTGCCACGCGCGGTAGCGCACGCCGGCGACGAACTCGCCCGAGGTGCCGGTCGCCTGCATGGGCAGGGCGCGGCCATTGCAGGTCAGGCGATAGCGGTCCGGCGCCATGCCGGTCGCCTTGACCTGCAAGCGCTCGACCGACGAATCTACATAGCGCGCCGTGCCGCCCGCAGCGCCTTCTTCACCCAGCACATGCCAGGGCTCGAGTGCGTGACGCAATTCCACCACGATGCCGCGGGCGCTGAACTGGCCGTGGCGCGGGAAACGGAATTCGATGTGCGGTGCGAACCATTCGGTCTCCAGCGCGTAGCCCGCCGCGCGGGTTTCGTCGAGCACATCATTGAAATCCTGCTGGACGAAATGCGGCAACATGAAGCGGTCGTGCAACTCAGTGCCCCAGCGTGTCAGCCGTTCAGGCCGATACGGCGTCTTCCAGAACCGTGCGACCAGTGCGCGCAGCATTAACTGCTGCGCGAGACTCATGCGCGCATGCGGTGGCATCTCGAAGGCGCGCAGTTCGAGCAAGCCGAGGCGGCCGGTGGCGCCGTCGGGTGAGTACAGCTTGTCGATGCAGAACTCGGCGCGGTGGGTGTTGCCGGTGACATCGATCAACAGGTGACGCAGCAGCCGGTCGATCTGCCAGGGCGGCATGTTTTGTGTCGATTCCGGCAGTTGGGCGAAGGCCAATTCGAGTTCGTAGAGGCTGTCATTGCGCGCTTCGTCCACGCGTGGCGCCTGGCTGCTGGGGCCGATGAACAGCCCGGAAAAGAGGAAG
>CBDULG010000103.1:0-9716 GCA_965367985.1 uncultured Rhodocyclaceae bacterium | reverse complement strand
ATCCACGAAAGTCGCCAGCCGATCGATCGACAGCTGCATCAGCTGATGAATATTCATTCCCGCCAGCCCGCCCGCGGTCCGGGACGGCGATGCCGCGCCGCTGCGCTCGCTGAGCGCGCTTGGGGGGCCGCCCACGCGCCACAACAGCGCTTCGGGTTTGAGTCGCGCGCCGTGGCAGGCCGGGCATTCCGTGTAGCTGCGGTATTTCGACAGCAGCACACGGATGTGCATCTTGTAGGCCTTGCGCTCGAGCCAGTCGAAATAGCGGCGCACGCCATACCAGGTGCCCGGCCAGGACTTGTTCCAGCCCTTCCAGCCCGGCTCGCCCTCGAGCACCCATTGTCGCTGGGCCTCGCTCAGATCGTGCCAGGGCACGTCGAGCGGCACGCCAGCCGCCGGCGCCATGCTTTCCATGTCGGCCTGGCATTCGGCATTGCTCGCCGTCTGCCAGGGCTTGATCGCGCCGCCGGCGAGTGTCTTGGTCTCGTCCGGCACGACCAGGCCGAAGTCGATGCCGATCATGCGGCCGAAGCCGCGGCAGGTCTCGCAGGCGCCCAGCGGCGAATTAAAGGAAAACAGGCTCGGCAGCGGCTCGCCATAGTGGATATCGCATTCGGCGCAGTGAAAGTCGTCGGAGAAGCGCCACGCCGCGGCCTCGCCGCCCTCGCCATCGAGCGCACGCACGGCGACACGGCCCTGGCCGGTATGCAACGCGGCTTCCACCGCCTCGGCGATACGTGCCGGCTCGGCGCTGCCGGCACGAAAACGATCCTGCACCACCCAAAGCCGATCACCCTCGCGGCCGTGAATGCGGGTGTAGCCCTGCTGTTCGAGGTAGCCGCGAATCTCCTCCTCGGTGAAATTCGCCGGCATGTCGACCGGGAAGGTCACCAGCAGGCGCGGGTCACCCGCCGCCGCGGCACGCTCGACGAGCGCCTGCTGGATGCTTGCCGGCGTGTCGCGTTGTACTGCGGCGCCGCAGTTGCGGCAATGCAGGTGCGCGGTGCGCGCAAACAACAGTTTGAAGTGATCGGTCAGCTCGGTCATGGTGCCGACCGTCGAGCGCGAGGTGCGCACCGGATTGGTCTGGTCGATGGCGATTGCCGGTGGCACGCCTTCGATGCGCGTCACATGCGGCTTGTCCATGCGGTCGAGAAACTGCCGCGCGTAGGGCGAAAAGGTTTCCACATAGCGTCGCTGCCCCTCGGCATAGAGCGTGTCGAACACCAGCGACGATTTACCCGAGCCCGACGGCCCGGTGAATACCACCAGCGCGTTGAGCGGAATGTCGAGATCGAGATTCTTGAGGTTGTTCTGCGTGGCGCCGACAATGCGGATACAGCCGGGGGCGGCGGGCACGGCGGGTTCGGACATTCGGTTCTCGGTAGGCGAGGGTGAACCTGAAGAGAATACCCAATTCACCGAAAAGTTCTCGAGCGGCACGAACCGGGCCGCCGAATTCCACTCAAAGCGTCTATGAACCGTCACGGCATGATTGACTTTTGACCGCAAGACCCCTATATAAAGCACTGAATAAAGTCGATTTTCGGGAGGTCCGATGGAAGCTCACACCAGCGAAAGATTGCGCAAGCTGCTTGCCCAACCGGGTGGCGCCCAGTTTGTGCGCGAAGCGATCATCAAATCGGTGACCTCGCCCGGTCTCAAGCCGATTCAGATCGAAAACAAATACGACGGACGTAGCTACGAATTCGAAATGGTGCCGGTGCACCCGACCAAAGAGTGAACGTCGCCCTTCCGGCGGCCTTTCTCTTCCTTCTCGCAATTCCCGGCTACATTCTCCGTAGCCAGTTTTCCCGTCCGGAACGCACTGCGCCCGACGCCACGCCCTTCGGCCGCGTGCTGGGCGCATCCGTTCTACTTGCGCTGCCACTCAACGCGCTGTGGGTCTGGCTCGCTGAACGGGTCACCCCCTACACGGTCGATTGGCAAGCATTTCTCATGCTGCTTGCCGGCACACGCAGTGCGACCCCGGCGGTATTCGCACGCGCCGTCGAGTCCCCCGAAGGTCCGTTTTTCTATATCAGCTCGCTGTGTCTGTTCGCTGCGGCGCTGGGTTACGGCGCACGCGAGCTCATTCAGCGTACGGGTCTGGATCGCCGCCATCGCAGCCTGCGCATGAACGCACCTTGGTATTACCTTTTTTCCCCCCGCCTGGACGATGGCTCCGAGCCAGACGCGGTGGTCATCTCCGCAGTGGTCGAGATTGGCCGCGACGCCTTCATTTACGTAGGCCGTCTCGAGAGCTGTTTCTTTACACCGGAAGGCACACCGGACCGCCTCGTGCTCTCCAGTGTGTCGCGCCGCCGCATGGCAGACGACCGCACGACCGGCAGCAATGAACCCGAGCGCTTCTACGATATCGACGGCGATTATTTTGTGCTCCGCTATTCCGAAACCAAGACGCTCAACGTCTTCTACTGGCGCCAGGTCGATGCGATGTCCAACCCGCATGACGCCGCGAATCCGCTACCACAGGAGCATGGCGGCATCCTCGAGCAGCCCGGTAGCGTGACCGGGCGCACTGCCTGACACGCCGCGTCATCACTCGTCGATATAGGGCTCAACCTTCACCGCAGCCAGGCGATAGCCGGCGTCGCCCAGATCGGTCTTGGCTGCCGCGAGGCTGAGTGTGCCGCTCACCCAGACGACCTCCATCCCCGGACCCGCTGGCACGGGCGCATCGGGCACCACGTGTACAACCTGGTTTGCCGGCGGCGGTGGGACGTGGATGCAGGCGCCGAAATAGGGCACCAGCAGGAATTCGCGGATCGATGTTTCGTCGCCTTCAAGACGCACCAGAAAACCGGCCATGCGTATCTTCTGTCCGCTCAGCGCCGGCACCACGGGCGCCTGCTCCCAAGCCTGCTTTATTTTCTCCATTACCTCCATCGTGCGTGGATCGTTGTCTTCCAGTTTGTCCAGCTCGAGCTCCGAGAAGATCGCGTTGGGGTCCCAGTCGAGCGGCATCAGGTCGTCGAAGGTGATGGTGCGAAAGCCGTCATTCAGCGGGGTCGCCTGATGTTCGAGGCGGTCACCGACCTGATATGCCGGCGCTGACGGCGCTTCGGGCGTCGGTGACCGGGCCGGCGGCGAGGCAACGGTTTGCGCTTTATCCGGGGTGTCGGCAGCCTTCAAATGCGACCACAAAGGCAGTGTGGCGGCGGTGGCGACGAACAAGACCAAAAGGATTCTGATTTTCATGACTCACTCACATGCGAACGGTCATGCCGTCCGCGAGGGAATATCGGTAGGCCCGCCAGGCGGGAATCAAGCTCGCCACCAACGCCGCGGCAATCACGCCGGCCAACGGCGCACATTCGCTCAGGCTCAACAGGCGTGGAGTAACTTGTACGCCATGCTGCGCCGCCAGCCAGGGTGCCGACAGTGCGCTTCCCGCCCACAACAGCCCGACCCCCAACGCGCTACCGGCCACCGACAGCAGCAGCGATTCGACCATCAGCAAGGCGAAGACATCGCGCGGTCCGGCACCCAAGGCACGCAGGATAGCAAGTTCGCGCCGTCGTGCGTTCAGGGTGCTGACCATCGTCGCCACCAGCCCGGCCAAGCCGACGACGACCACGAATGCCGATACCGCAAGCAAGGCACGCTCGACCACGCCGACCACGCGCCACAAAGCGTCCAGGGTCGCGCCGGGCAGGATGGCGGTGAGCGCCTCGCCGGTGAATTCATTGATTGCCCGCTGCTCGCGAAACACAGTGGCGCGATGTTTAAGGCCGATCAGCGCGGCGGTGACCGACTTGGGTGTGAGGTCGAATTTTTGCACGAACTGTGCTGGAATCTCCAGCCCGGGGATGCGGCTGCCACCCTGCCAATTTAGATGAATCGCCTCGATCGATTCCAGACTCACCAGCACCGAGCGGTCCACCGGCGTTCCGCTGCGCGCCAATACGCCGACCACTGTGAAGGGCTTGTCGTCATGGGATGCGCCACTGAACTCACCCGTTCCGTGGCTGAGGACGATCTTCTGGCCTGGCGCGTAGCCCAGCGCGTCGGCCACCTCGGCGCCCACCACGGCTTCGAACACGCCGCCGAACGCAGCGCCGCGAGAGAAGCCCAGCGGCTGCTTGTCGCCATATCGGTAGCGTTCGAAAAACCCGGCGGTGGTCCCGATGACCCGGTAGCCCTTGTGCGAATCGCCCAGCGACAGCGGCACCAGCCAGTCTACCGCTGCGCGCGCCCGCAGCGTCTGGACGCTCTCCCAACGCATATTGTTTGTCGCATCCCCGAGGTGAAACACCGAATACAGCAGCAGTTGCACCGCGCCGCCACGGGCGCCGACTATCAGATCGGTGCCCGACAAGGTGCTGGCAAAGCTCGCGCGCGCATCGTTGCGCAAGCGTTCGACGCCTAGCAACAGGGTCACCGACAAGGCAATGGCGATCAGCGTGAGCAGGCTCGCCAGGCCACGATTGCGGATGCTACCCAGGGTGAGATGGATTAGCGGCACGCTCACGCCGGCTCCACGGCCACGCGGTTGATCTCGCCCAGTGCCACGCGACGGTCGAAGCGCTCGGCCAGTCGCATGTCGTGGCTGACAAAGAGCAGGCTGGCCCCCGTCACCGCGCACTCGTCGAGGAGCAGTTGCAAAAAGCCGTCCTGGCGTGTGGCATCGAGGGCCGACGTGGGCTCGTCGGCAATCACCAGCGCCGGCCCGCCAATCAGGGCGCGCGCCGCCGCCACGCGCTGCTGCTGCCCCACGCTCAGCGCGGCGGCCGGGCGGTCGAGCAGCGCGCGGGGCAGATCGAGATGCTTCGCCAGCCGCGCAATCGCCTTGGCGGTGTCGCCCGCCGCGTCGGCACGTTTCGGCGAAAACCGGCACGGCAGGCCGATGTTGTCGGCCGCCGACAGGTAGGGAATCAGGTTGAACTGCTGGAAGATGAAGCCAATGTGGTCAGCGCGAAGGCGGTCCCGACGCATACCGGAGAGCGCCGCAAGATCCTCGCCCAGCACAAACAGATGACCGGACTGGGGGTGGATCACACCGCCAATCAACGACAGCAACGTGGATTTACCGCTTCCGCTGGGACCGTGGACAAAGACCCGCTCACCCGCGTTCAGCGTAAATTCGTCGATCTGCAGGCACGGGCCTGGCGCCTTCGGCCACGCGAAACTCAGGTCCTTTATGCGGACCGCGACGGGTACGGGCATCAGCGGGCCGGCAAAGCCCACACGGGCTGATCGCGATGCAGCACGGCACTCCCCGCGCCGCCGTCCGTTGCCGCTTCCGCGACGATGCGATTCATGCGCGGGAACGTCTCGAACGCGGTGACAGTGGCTTCGGTCAGCGCCTCGGGGTGCGCACAACTGAAGCGGTACACCGCCCTCAGGTCGGCATGTTCACCTTCGACAGGCGCCGCCGCATCGTGGGCTGGCGTGGTCGCGTGCTCATCATGCGCGTGCTCATCGAAGGGCATCTCCAGTGCGACACCCTTGAGCGAACACTGTGCGGCAGTGGGCAGCACCACGGTGTTGTCGCGCTGCCGTAACGCGTCCGCCGCCGTGTCCAGGGCGGCTTGCTGCGCCGCATTGCCGGGGACATGCTCGAAGCCGACGACGTTGTGCAGCGGGCTGGCGAGTTCGATTTCGACTGACGCACCGTCCTGCGTCAAGGTCAGACGCGCTGCGCCATGCGTGTGGGCCGCCTCGGCATGCGCGACGGTCGGAAACAGCGCAAGCAGTATCAGGTTTGAGATCTTCATTGGTGTCCGCTAAGAGGGCGCCGGGCGTGTACTTTCCCGAGCGCTTATTTAATACAGGGTTGTCTGCGACAGCAGTCGTGGTAAACGCTACAATGTTGCATTACCGAATGCAACTGACTTGCACTAGCAAAATGCCCGATCCCACCCCGGCCGATATTGCCAAAGCTTTGATTACCGCCCATGGCGGGCGCGTGACCCGCACCCGCGTCGCGGTGCTCGAAGCGCTGCTTGCGGGCGAAGCTTCGCTGACGCACGACGATCTGAATGCTGCGTTGACCGCACGTGGCATTAAACACGACCGGGTCACCCTTTACCGCACGCTTGACTGGCTGGTCGACGTTGGCGTCGCCCACACAATGGCCGGAAGCAATCGCACCCGGCGCTTTGGTGTGGCGGCCAGCAGTGCGCATGAACACGCCCATTTCCACTGCGACCGCTGCGGCAAGGTCATGTGCCTGGAAAGCTTGCAACCGGCGGTGGCGGTGAATCTGCCGGGCGGCTATCGGCTCGATCGGGCCGAACTGGTGCTGCACGGCGCCTGCCCAAGCTGCGGCAAGGCGCCGTAGGGTGGGTTCAGCTCCGCCAATCAGTCCAATCATAAACGCAACATAGTTGCAATTAATCCGACTTTTACCGCGCTACGGATTGCATTCATGCCCCGCTCCGCACCTCCATTCCGCTCCCTGCTGACGCTTGGCGTCGGCGCGCGTCTCGCCATCGCGGCGGTGGCAGCGGCGTCACTGTGGGCCATCATGGCCTGGGCACTGGCATGAGCCATGCGGCACTCACCCTCTGCGGGCTGGCGGCCGGCCACGATGGCCATGTATCGGTGCGCGACGTCACGCTCGACGTGCCGGCCGGGGCGCGCGTCGCGGTGATCGGTGCCAACGGCGCGGGCAAGTCCACGCTGTTGCGCACCATCGCCGGCGAACTGGCGCCGCTGGCAGGCGATATGCGGCGCTGCGAAACCTGCGCGCGCACGGGTTACTTGCCACAAACGGCGACCGTCGATACCGGATTTCCGATCAGCGTTTATGAGTTTGTCGCCATGGGTGCGTGGCAGCGCATCGGCCTGTTCCGCCGCCTGGGCGGCGCGGTGCGCCAGCGCATCGACGCCGCGCTCGACAAGACCGGCATGGCGGCACTCGCCCGCCGGCCGATCGGCGCGCTGTCGGGCGGCCAATTGCAGCGCGCCCGCTTCGCCCGCCTGATGCTGCAGGACGCTGCACTGCTGCTGCTCGACGAGCCCTTCGCCGGCATCGACCGGCCGACGCGCGAGACGCTGATGACGCTCATCGACGATTGGCATGCCGAAGGGCGCACCTGCCTGGTGGTGCTGCACGACGTCGAGCTGGTGCGTCAGCGCTTCGAGTGGTGCCTGTCGGTGGACAAGGGTCACGCGCAGCTCACGCCGACCGCCGACCTGCTCGCCGTGCGCCCCGCCGATGCCAATGAAGCGCCAGCCCGCCACGCCTTTCTGCGCGACGCGCTGCGCGCATGAACCTGCTCGTCGAACCCTTCGACTTCGAATTCATGCGCGGCGCGCTGGCCGCCTGCGTGGCGCTGTCGCTGGGCGCTGCGCCGATCGGCGTGTTCATGCTGTTGCGCCGCATGAGCCTGATGGGCGATGCGATCTCGCACGCCATCCTGCCCGGCGCGGCGATCGGCTACCTGATGGCCGGCATGTCGCTCGGCGCGATGACCCTGGGCGGCGTCGCGGCAGGCGTTGCGGTGGCGCTCGCGGCAGGGCTGGTGGCGCGCCGCTCGGCGCTGCGCGAAGATGCCAGCCTCGCCGCCTTCTACCTCATTTCACTCTCCATCGGCGTGCTGCTGGTGTCGCTCCGGAGCCGCAATATCGACTTGCTGCACGTGCTGTTCGGCTCGGTGCTGTCGCTCGACCGCGAGGCGCTGGTGCTGATCGGCGCGATCGCCACCGTGTCGCTGTTCGGCCTCGCGCTGCTCTATCGGCCGCTGGTGATCGAGTGCGCCGACCCCCAATTCATGCGCCAGGCCGGCGGTCCGGGAACGCTCGCCCATCTGGGTTTCCTTATTCTCGCCGTGCTCAACCTGGTGGCCGGCTTCCATGCGCTGGGCACGCTGATGGCAGTGGGCATCATGGTGTTGCCGGCCGCGGCTGCACGGTTGCTCTCCGACCGTCTCGACGTGCTGCTCGCCCTCGCCGTCGGTTTCGCGCTCGCCGGCAGCATTGGTGGTCTGCTGCTCAGCTATCACCTCGACGTGCCGGCCGGGCCGTCGGTGGTGTTGTCGCTGGGCACACTTTATGTCTTCGTGCTGCTCGGTGCAGCATTGCGCCCGCGCCGCAGCGCGCCAACCGGGGCCGCGGCATGAAACGTCTGCTCATGGCGATTTCGATATGGGTGCTGGGCATCGCCACGCTTCACGCCGAACCGGCGCTGCACGTGCTCGTCACCTTCAGCATCCTCGGCGATTTTGTTGCCCAGGTGGGCGGCGAGCGGGTTGCCGTCACCAGCCTAGTCGGACCCGATGAAGATGCGCACGCGTTCGACGCCCGTGCCTCCGACATCCGCCGCCTGAGCAACGCCGACGTGGTGGTCGCCAACGGGCTCGGCTTCGACCCGTGGATCGCGCGCATGCTCGCCGCGGCGCGCTTCAAGGGCACGGTCGTGACAGCATCGGCCGGCATCGCACCGCGGCCAGCGACCGACGGCGCCGCAAATGCGCATGGGCATGAGCACGACGGCGATGCCGACCCGCACGCCTGGCTCGATGTGCGCAACGCGATGCAGTATGTGCGCAACATCGAAGCCGCCCTCGCGCAGCGCGATCCGGCCGGCGCAACGATTTATGCGGCCAACGCGGCGGCTTATCTGGTCCGCCTCGCTGAACTCGACGACACGCTGCGGGCGCGCCTCGCGGCCTTGCCGCCCGATCGGCGCACCGTGGTCACCCCCCATGACGCCTTCGGCTATTTCGCCCACGCCTACGGTCTGCGCTTTCTCGCGCCAGCGGGCCTGTCCAATGAAGCCGCACCCTCGGCGGCCGCGCTGGCCGCGCTGATCCGGCAACTGCGCAGCCTGGCGGTGCCGGTGGTATATCTCGAAACGCTTTCCGACCCGCGCCTCATCGAACGCATCCGCGCCGAAACCGGCGCGCGGCTCGGCGGCACGCTGCACGCCGACGCCTTGTCCACGCGCGACGGCGTCGGCACATACATCGCCCTCATGGAACACAACCTGCGCACGCTCACCGCCGATTACGCACGCTGACGTAGCAGGCGACACGGTTAGAGCCGTTGGACGCGCCCGAGTGTGCGGCTGGCAGGTCGTCTGACAAGGCGCGAGGAAGACGCAGGAGCGGCCCCAGCTGAATTGATGCGACGACGTCACTTCGTCGATTGCGGCAGCGACGCCGCGACGGCCTAAAAAAGAGGCTGCATGCGCCCTGCCGGCGTCGCCGGCCGGAACTTCAACCTTGCGCCATCGCTCATAGGTAGAAGTTCACGGACCGCAAGGAGGTGAGGGTGTCCCGCATTGGCCGCGCAGCCTGGCCCACACGCCTGTTGTTTCTACTGATCGCTGCCGCCGCGCTGTGGAGCGCGTCGGCCGGCGCGGCGGTGGTGCGCGTCCTCGAAGTCGACGGCATTATCGGCCCGGCATCGGCCGACTTCATCGAGCGCGGCCTGAAGGCGGGCGCTGAAGCCGGTGCCGAAGCGATCGTCATCAAGCTCGACACGCCGGGCGGCCTCGACACCTCGATGCGCCAGATCATCAAGGCGATCCTCGCGTCGCCGGTCCCGGTCATCACCTATGTACATCCCGAGGGCGCGCGCGCGGCGAGTGCGGGCACCTTCATTCTCTACGCCAGCCATATCGCTGCGATGACACCCGCTACTAACCTCGGCGCGGCGTCGCCGGTGGCGGTCGGCGGCTTGCCAGGGCGGCCGACGCCGAAACCGCCCTCGACCGGCGACGGCGACGCGGCCAAGGACAAAGG
>CBDULG010000102.1:0-9771 GCA_965367985.1 uncultured Rhodocyclaceae bacterium | reverse complement strand
CGAGTACGCCCATGCGGGCGCGTAAAAAAAAAACGCAGCCAAACGGCTGCGTTAAATCCACACCAAAGGAGGAGGGTGGAGGAGACATCGGGAGACCGGATTCGACAAGACATCGCGATCTGAACTGGAATCATTATGCATTGACACGTGCCCCTGAACAAGCATATTTGCTGCGTCGCACTACAAACGTTTGAATTCGCTTATAAACATCTCTAATATAAATTCATGTAACTGTTTTTGTTGCGTATTTTGCTGCTTTTTATCGATGATGGTGCAGCTCCGCGCGCGGGCAGCGCGATCCTGCGGTTGGCATCGATCGCAATGCAACATCCACCATGACGAGCCGGCTCGCTGGATTGCTACAATCGCGCTTCATCAAGCCGCATGCGAACGCACTGCTTTAGACGAAAGGAAAAAGAATGGATTGCATCGTCAAGTGGATCGACGGAATGGGTTTCGTCGCCGAAACAGGCAGCGGCCACACGCTCACGATGGACGCCGGCGCCGACATTGGCGGGAGGAATCTCGCGCCGCGGCCGATGGAGATGCTGTTGGTCGGAGCCGGGGGATGCACTGCCTATGATGTCGTACTGATTCTCAAGCGTGGCCGCCACGCGGTATCGGATTGCCACGTCGAGGTTCGCGGGACGCGCGCGGAAACGGATCCAAAGATCTTTACGCAGATCCATTTCCATTATGTCGTTTCAGGGACAGGGCTCGCCGCGTCAGTGGTGGAGCGTGCGGTGAAGATGTCGAAAGAAAAATACTGCTCTGCGACGATCATGCTCGGACGTGCGGCCGAAGTATCGTCATCCTACGAAATCATCGACACCGGAGGATCCGCCGCGCATAGTTAGACACGATAGGCACAGGTCGTCATGATTCTCGACGCACCGCGCATCGCCGCGCGGGCAAAACCCGGTAACGGCCGCCCGCCAAGGTCAGTGGCAACCTGAGCGTGCTCGCTCTCATCCTGCGCCATCTGGTCGACGATCGCGCGCGACTTGTCATCGGCGACCGGCAAGCGATCCAGATGTGATTTCAGGTGCGTTTCCACCTGACGCTCGGTTTCGGCAAGAAATCCAAGATTCCACGCATCGCCAAGACGCCCCGCGAGCACGCCGATCGCCAGAGAACCGCCGTACCACAGAGGATTGAGCAGGCTCTTGCGGCCACCGAGTTCTGCGATGCGGCTCTCGGTCCACGCCAAGTGTTCCGTTTCCTCTCGCGCCGCCTTCTCGAGTACTGTTTTGATCCGGTGGTCGCGCGAGACCAGTGCCTGCCCTTGATACAATGCTTGGGCGCAAATTTCCCCAACGTGATTGACGCGCATCAGCGCGGCCGATTCACGGCGCTCGAATTCACTGAGATCCGGTTCGGGCAGTGTCGAACCAGGGATCTGTCGCACACTTCGCGCCGGGGCAAAAACGGTGCGAAGCGCGCGATCGAAGCCGACAATTAAGGCATCAAGCATTCAGCATTTCCTCGTTGGTCAGCGCACGCGGCGTGGCGCCGAGCGGATGGACCGCACGAGCTTTTCCGCGTCACGTGGCGCACTCAGATCACACACTGCGCCAGACATCAGCACACCATGCACATGTGCGTAGCCCGCCGACGAAACACGCCGCCAATCGCCGTGTTTCGTCGCCGTCCATTTGTCGTCGTTGGCGATCGCATACACGCGCGATTCCGCCGTTTCGCAGCGAAAGCCTTCGCGCGTGATGATGCGCGCACCGCGCCGCGGCTCGGTGACGAGCGTCAATCGGGTCACACCGTCGTCGCCGACGGCAATGTGCCGGGCATCGATGAAGTAGCGGTTGCCCGATGCATTGTCAACGTCAACTTCAACCAGGTCGCCATCGTTGGGCAGCGACGGCAGATCTGCATCTTCTTCCTGCCACGGGCCAGGCGCCGCATACCGCGACCATTTTTCGATCTGCGCGTCGGCAGCGCCGATGCCAGCCACGACGATGGTCACAGCCACCAGGAGCGCCCGATACAGTGGCATGCCCTCTCCCCCACCACCAACCGCGCTCTTGGCCGGGGTTCGGGCGGCGTCATGCGAGTGCCCCGCCCGAACGAATCGGCAGTCCCACCGCATCATGCACCAATGGCGGCTTCGATTTCCGCGAAGGTACGTGCGAGTTCGTCGCCGAACGGCGGGATGCCCATCTGCCGGGCAATCTGGGAGGCGGAAAAGATGCCGCGAATTGCCGGCGTCTGACCCGATTCGACCGATTCGACCACCAGGGCGTGCTGCCGGCCGAGCGCACGCAGGGCTTCGACGACATCACCGACGTGTGCATTGAGGACGTCGGTGAGTGTAAACGCGTCGAGCGAACCGACCGGCGTCATGATGTCCGAAACAACGAGATCTGCGGCACTCACACCGCGCTCGCGCGCATGCGTCACAGGCTTCTCGCCGAGCAGATCAGTCGCCGTAATTAATCCAGTCACCGTGCGCTGGTCATCGACAATGAACAGCATGCGCACCCCGCGAAGCACCATTGCGCGCCGGGCATCGTCGAGCGAAAACGTCGCGGAAACCGTCGCTGCCGGAACCCGATGAAGGTCCGTCATCACCTCGACGGCCGCGGACTGGGCGTCGACATGCCGTGGCATTCCAGGCTCGGGAATCTGATAACGTGCTGCGCCCATTCGGTGGGCCTTCAGTGGACCCCCGGTGCCCTTTACCTTGTCCATGCCATTCTCCTTGTGTCGATGAGTGCCGCCCGAGCGCCGGCCGAATTTGTCCGAACGAAAGTCAGACCACGGTATCGGGAGGCCGGTTCTGCTGGCGCTGCCTTACGCGAAAAAGAATGCCCGACAGCTCCTTCAAGGCCTGCCGATACACCCCGCGTTTGAAATCGATCACGGTATCGAGCGGCACCCAGAATTGGCTCCAGCGCCAGGCATCGAATTCCGGGTGGTTGCTGGCACGCAGGCTGACATCGCAATCGCGCCCGACCAGGCGCAACAGAAACCAGATCTGCTTCTGGCCGCGATAGGTGTCCCTCCACTGGCGCTTGATCCAGTGCTTGGGCACGTCATACCTGAGCCAACCCTGCGTCCTACCGAGAATTTCGACATGCTCGGGCATGAGCCCGACTTCTTCGTGCAGCTCGCGGTACATGGCGTCTTCCGGTGTCTCTCCGCGCTTGATGCCACCTTGCGGAAACTGCCATGCATGCTCGCGAATCCGCTTGCCCCAAAATACCTCGTTACGCTGGTTAACCAGAATGATGCCGACGTTCGGGCGATAGCCTTCACGATCGAGCATGATGCAACCTTTAAATGTCTGAACTACGGTCGATTTTTTCACACTTCGGGGGCGCTGAAAAGCCGCTGAACGGTGCGCCGGTGACGGCGCCGCTTGATGGCACGGACGCTGCGGTAGAATTTCGGCCTTCGAACCCTATCCAGAGCGGACACACTTAACATGCGCGCCTCGCACTACTTCATCTCTACTCTCAAGGAAGCGCCTTCGGATGCCGAAGTCACAAGCCAGAAGCTGATGCTGCGCGCCGGACTCATCAAGCGAGCAGCCGCCGGCATTTACACCTGGATGCCGATCGGGCTGCGGGTATTGCGAAAAGTGGAGTGGATCGTGCGAGAGGAGATGAACCGTGCTGGCGCCATCGAAGTGCTCATGCCAGCGGTTCAACCCGCCGAGTTGTGGCAGGAATCGGGCCGGTGGGACGAGTACGGCCCCGAGTTGCTGCGCCTCAAGGACCGCCATCAGCGGGATTTCGTTATTGGCCCGACCCACGAGGAAGTGATCACCGACATCGTGCGGCGCGAAATCAGGAGTTACAAGCAACTGCCGCGCCACTTCTTCCAGATCCAGACTAAATTCCGCGACGAAATACGCCCCCGTTTCGGCGTCATGCGCGGGCGCGAATTCATCATGAAGGACGGCTACTCCTTCCATGCGGATTTCGACGATCTGCAGCGCGAATACGAAAACATGTACGCGACCTACACGCGCATCTTTACGCGTCTGGGGCTGGCGTTCCGCGCCGTCGCGGCGGATACCGGGTCGATTGGCGGCACTGGATCGCACGAATTCCATGTCATCGCCGAGACCGGCGAGGACGACATCGCCTATTGCCCCGAATCCGACTATGCCGCCAACGTCGAGTTGGCCGAGGCGGTGGCGCCGGCCACCGAACGGGCGGCACCAACGGCGGTGCTCAGCAAAGTCCACACGCCGGGGGTGAAGACGATCGCCGATCTCGTCGAATTTCTCGGCATCCCGGTCGAAACGACGGTCAAGGCCGTCGTCGTCGAGGCCGACGAGGGCGACCCCGTGCTGCTGATGCTGCGCGGCGACCATTCGCTCAACGAGATCAAGGCGCAGAAGATCGAGGGCATCAAGGATCCGTTGACGTTCGCTGCACCCGCCGCCATTACCGCCGGTTTCGGCGCAGACCCCGGTTCGCTTGGGCCGGTCGGTTTTCCCGGGCGCGTGTTAATGGATCGCAGCGTTGCCGTGATGGCCGACTTCGTCGTCGGCGCGAACGAAAACGAACACCATTTCACCGGCACCAATACCGGTCGTGACTTCCCCGAATGCGAAGTAGTTGATCTGCGCGATGTCGTCGCCGGAGATCCGTCGCCCGACGGCAAAGGCACGCTGGCCTTGTGCCGCGGCATTGAAGTCGGTCACATTTTCCAGTTGCGCAGCAAGTATGCCGCTGCGCTCGGCGCACGCTATCTCGACGAAAACGGCCGCGAGCAAGTCATGGAAATGGGTTGCTACGGCATCGGCGTGTCACGCATTCTCGGCGCCGCGATCGAGCAGAACAACGACGATCGGGGCATCATCTGGCCCGACGCCATTTCACCCTTTCAGGTGGTCATCTGCCCGGTCGGCTGGGGGAAATCGGACGCCGTGCGCGCGCGCGCCGAGGCCTTGTACGGCGCGCTGAACGCCGCCGGCGTCGATGTCATCCTCGACGATCGCAATGAGCGCCCCGGCGTGATGTTTGCCGACTGGGAACTGATCGGCGTGCCACATCGGGTGGTGATCGGCGATCGCGGGCTCAAGGGAGGCACCGCCGAATACCAGGGCCGCCGGGACGAAGCGGCGACCGCGGTGCCAATCGATATGCTCGAAACCTTTATCAAGGAGCGCCTCTCCCAATGACCTCGACCGCTGCGGCTTGCGCCCTCGCCCGCCGGATCCGGCTCGCCGTGGTGCTCGCGGTTGCTGGTGCGTGCAACTTGGCGTGGGCCGGACAACAGCAGTACGAACCGCTCTCGGCGAGCGTTCGCGCCGCCCTGCATGCGGCCGTCAGCGATCGTGCGACACCGCGTGTGCTGTTCGCCACGCCGCAGCACGAAGCACATTGGCTCGACACCATGGATGCCCGGCTCGCGCGCCGCATTCCCGACGCAGACTATCGGCGGGACCTGCTTCGCTCGGTGCATTACGAAGCGACGCGCGCCGGCTTAGACCCACAACTCGTGCTTGGCCTCATCCAGGTGGAGAGCAATTTTCGCAAATACGCCGTTTCCACCGCGGGGGCGCGCGGCTATATGCAGATCATGCCATTCTGGTCGAAATTGCTCGCCGACAGCGAAGACAATCTGTTCCACCTGCGCACCAATCTGCGCTACGGCTGCACGATTTTGCGCCATTACCTCGATATCGAGAACGGCAACCTGTTTCGCGCCCTCGGGCGCTACAACGGCAGTCTCGGCAAGTCGACCTATCCGGATCTGGTGTTCAAGGCCTGGCAGCAATGGTCGTACGCGCCACCGTCCGATTCGCTGGCTGCAAACGAACTGACACAGCAATAGCGGTTGCAGCATGTGGCGCGCAATTCGCATCACCCTGCTGTTGCTGCTGCTGTTAACGGTCGCGCTCGGCGCCTGGCGGGAACAAACCCGCGCCACCGCCTGGCGTCACACGCTTCATGTGACGATCTACCCGATCAACGCCGATCAACGCCGGGCGACCGCGGCCTACCTCTCCAGACTGTCCGTCGATGATTTTTCAGCTATCGAGTCCTGGCTCGAAGCGCAGGCCGGCCGCTACGGAATCGATCTGCTGCGTCCGATCCGCATCCAGCTCGCACCGGTGCGACAGCAGCGCGCGCCGGCGCCGCCGCAGCATGCCGGCGCGTTTGAGACCATCGTGTGGAGTCTGAAGCTGCGCTACTGGGTCTGGCGAAACGACGACAGCCCCGGTCCGCGCGCTGACATCCGGCTGTTCGTGCAGTATCACGATCCGCTCGTCACGCAGGCCGTACAGCACTCCGTTGGTCTAGAAAAAGGGCTGATCGGAATCGCCAACGTATTCGCCAGCCGCCTCGAACATGGCAGCAACCTCGTCGTTATCGCGCACGAAATGCTGCACACCCTCGGCGCCAGCGACAAATACGACGCCATCACCTTGCAGCCGCAATTTCCCGACGGCTACGCCGAGCCGCAACGCGTGCCGCGTTACCCGCAACGACGGGCAGAGATCATGGGCGGACGCATTCCGCGCTCTGCGTTGCAGGCCGACATTCCCGATCATCTGAATTCCACTGTGATCGGCCGGCAGAGCGCGCGCGAGATCGGCTGGATCCGGTAAAGAGGGACGCGCCAGCCAACATGCTGCCGGTTGCGGCTCAGAAGCCTAAGCGCAAACCAAGCGTAAAGAGGTCGACGTCGGCCTCGCCGCCGAGATCGTTGTCGCCGACATCCACGAAACGCTCCCACTCGAATCGAAGCGAGGTCGACGGATTAAGCGCGTATTCCCCGCCGACGCCGAGCAGGAAATTGACCTCGCTGTCCGAATCATCCGCGGTGGCCGTTCCGCCCGGTCCGGTGGCGCGCAAATCGACCTCGTTCTCCGCGAAATAGATGCCACCCTTGGCGAGCAGCGAAAACCGGTTCGCCAGTGGCGCGCGCCCTACAGCCTGAACGAACATGCCATGGCTTTTCCAGTCCGCCTTGGCATTGCCTCCGGTAAAGTTCGCCTTGTATTCGAACGAACCGAGATTCGCGTAGCCGCCTTCAACGGCAAAGTTTGGCGTAAACCCGTAGCCGAGATACGCTTTGTAGCCAACGTCGGTTTCGTCCGCGTCGCTGGTCAGACCGGTCACCCCCGCGCCGATCAATTGCTGATCGAGCGCACCTTTGTCCACGTCTGCCGATGCCGCGCCCAGCGAAAGCCCGCCATAGAAACCCGAGCCCTGCGCCAGTGCGCCACTGATGGCAAACAAGCAGCCCGTGAGAACAATCGTCCGCTTGATCATCTTCTTCTCCATTTGCGTACAACCACACATCAGCCAGTCAAGCAACGTAGTCTAAACGCATGAATACTAGACCGCCAGGGATACCGGGAAGACTTGAACAGCAAGGTAATTTCTGCGCAGTTCACCTGATGTGCCTCGGTCCGGCGCCATGAGCCGCGAGAAGAACCCCGGGGACCATCTGGAAGAACGGCCGCTCACCTTCAAAGGGCGCGGCAGCGCCATTTCGCCTGACAGCCGCTTTCTCGAGTGGCAGCGTGCGGCATTCGACGACGGTTGGGGCGATTCCGAACCGATTGCGCCGCCGACAACCACCGTCGCCATAGACGCCACGCGCACGGTAATCACCCACAACCAGTCGCCAGACGTGCCCTTCAATCGCTCGATCAATCCCTACCGCGGCTGCGAGCATGGTTGCGCGTATTGCTTCGCGCGCCCTTCGCATGCGTGGCTGGGGCTGTCTCCGGGGCTGGATTTCGAAACGAGGCTGGTGGCGAAACCCAACGCGGCGGACCTGCTCGTCCAGGAGCTGGCAGCGCCCAACTACCAATGTGAAACCATCGCACTCGGCGTCAATACTGATGCCTATCAACCCATCGAGCGCAAGCTCGGCATCACGCGCGAGGTATTGCAGGTGTTGGCCGATTGCCGTCATCCGGTGGTCATGATCACCAAATCCGCACTGATTGAGCGCGACATCGACCTGTTGTCGCGTCTCGCACAAGATCAGCAGGTGCAGGTGATGTTTTCGGTCACCACGCTCGACGCGCAAACGGCGCGGACGCTCGAGCCGCGCGCCGCCTCACCGGCGCGCCGTCTGGACGCGATCGAGACCTTGAGTCGCGCCGGGGTGCCGGTCGGCGTGCTGTTTGCACCATTGATTCCGGCACTCAACGATCACGAAATGGAAGCCGTGCTTGCCGCGGCGGCAGATCGCGGGGCCCGCACTGCCGGGTACGTGTTGCTGCGCCTGCCGGGCGAAGTGCGGCCGATCTTCGAAGATTGGCTGAACAGGCATGCGCCGGACAAGGCGGCGCACGTCATGAGCCTGGTGCGGCAATTGCGCGACGGCCGCACCAACGACCCGCGTTTTGGCCACCGCATGCGCGGCAGCGGACCGCTTGCCGCGCTCTATCGCCAGCGCTTTGCCCTTGCATGCCGGCGCTACGCACTGGACACGCGGCACACCGCGCTCGACACTTCACGCTTCGCCCCGCCCGTCCTTCCCGGCCAGCAACGATCACTGTTTTAGGCGGCCAAACTCAACCGGCGCCACCGACCGTCAGTGCGTCGATGCGCAGCGTCGGCTGACCGACACCCACCGGCACGCTCTGACCGTCCTTGCCGCACGTGCCCACGCCGGGGTCGAGCGACATGTCGTTGCCGATCATCGACACGCGGGTGAGTGCGTCGGGGCCATTGCCGATCAGCGTGGCGCCTTTCACCGGGCGCGTCACCTTGCCGTTTTCGATGAGATAGGCTTCGGCCGTCGAGAAGACGAACTTGCCCGAGGTGATATCCACCTGCCCGCCGCCGAAGTTGACCGCATACAGCCCCCGCTCGACCGAGGCCAGAATCTCCTGCGGATCGTGGCCACCGTTCAGCATGTAGGTGTTGGTCATGCGAGGAAGCGGCAGGTGGGCGAAGGATTCACGCCGTCCGTTGCCGGTCGGCTTCATGCCCATCAGGCGCGCGTTGAGCATGTCCTGCATGTAGCCGGTGAGTACGCCGTCTTCGATCAGCGTCGTGGCCTGCGTCGGGTTGCCTTCGTCGTCGATGGTGAGCGAGCCGCGCCGGTCGGCCAGCGTGCCGTCGTCGATCACCGTGACGCCCTTGGCCGCCACCTGCTGACCCATGCGTCCAGCGAAGGCCGAACTGCCCTTCCGGTTGAAATCGCCCTCCAGCCCGTGGCCGATCGCCTCGTGCAGCAGGATCCCCGGCCAGCCGGGGCCCAGCACCACCGTCATGGTGCCTGCGGGGGTCTGATCCGCACCCAGATTGACGCTCGCCTGATGCACCGCGGCGTTGGCATATTCGCGCAGCCGCGTATCGTCGAAATGCGCATAGTCGAAGCGCCCGCCGCCACCCGCGCTGCCCTGCTCGCGGCGCCCGTTCTCTTCCATGATGACGGTCACCGAAACCCGCACCAGCGGGCGCACGTCGGCTGCCAGGTGACCGTCGTCGCGGGCGATCAGCACCGTCTCCCAAGAGCCGACGAGATGCGCCATGACCTCCTTGACGCGCGCATCCGCGGCCCGCGCAAAGCCTTGCAGGCGTTCAAGCAAGGCGACCTTTTCGGTGTCGCCGAGCGACGCAAACGGATCCACGGACTGATAGCGCGGTGCCGACGCGGCGGCGTGCTTGACCGCCGTGCGCCCGTTGCCGCCGCCATCGGCGATCGCGCGTGTCGCGTCGGCCGCCGCCATCAACGCCGGCAGGCTGATTTCGTCCGAATAGGCAAAGGCCGTTTTCTCGCCGCTGATCGCGCGCACGCCGACGCCCTGGTCGATGTTGAAACTACCCG
>CBDULG010000101.1:0-9807 GCA_965367985.1 uncultured Rhodocyclaceae bacterium | reverse complement strand
TCGCGGACATCCATCGCGCCTACCTCGAGGCCGGCGCCGACATCATCGAAACCAATACTTTCAACGCCACGCGCGTGTCGCAGGCTGACTACGCGCTGTCCGATATCGCGTATGAATTAAATGAAGCCGGCGCGCGCCTTGCACGCACGCTGTGTGACGAGTTTACGGCGGCGAATCCGGACAGGCCGCGCTTCTGCGCCGGCGCGATCGGGCCAACCTCGCGCACGCTGTCGATCTCCCCCGATGTGAACGATCCGGGTTTTCGCAACACCGATTTCGATGCGCTGGTCGACGACTACCTGAACTCGGCGCGCGGACTCGTGGCCGGTGGCGCCGATCTGCTGCTCATCGAGACGGTGTTCGATACCCTCAACGCCAAGGCGGCGGTGTTCGCGGTTGAAAAGCTGTTCGAAGAACTCGGCCAGCGGCTGCCGATCATGATCTCGGGCACCATTACCGACGCCTCCGGGCGCACCTTGTCGGGGCAGACGGCGGAAGCCTTCTGGAACTCCCTGTCGCACGCCCGGCCGCTGACCTTCGGCCTCAACTGTGCATTGGGCGCAAAAGAACTGCGCCAGTATGTCGACGAACTGTCTCACCTTTGCGACTGCTTTGTTTCGGCCTACCCCAACGCCGGCCTGCCCAATCCGCTCTCGCCTACGGGCTACGACGAAACGCCCGAAGCGCTCGCCGGCGAGATTGGCGAGTGGGCGCGCAGCGGGCTGCTCAACGTGGTCGGCGGCTGTTGCGGCACCACGCCTGCGCACATCGCCGCGATCGCCGAGGCAGTCGCCGGCGTCGCACCGCGCGCGCTGCCCGACATCGACACGCAATTGCGTCTGTCGGGGCTAGAACCGTTCAACGTCGGCAAGGACGCTCTGTTCGTCAACGTCGGCGAGCGCACCAACGTGACCGGCTCCAAGGTCTTCGCCCGCATGATTCTCGACGGGCACTTCGACGACGCCTTGTCGGTGGCGCGCCACCAGGTGGAGAACGGCGCGCAGGTGATCGACATCAACATGGACGAGGCGATGCTCGACTCGCTCGCCGCGATGCAGACCTTTCTCAAGCTGATCGCCAGCGAGCCCGACATCTCGCGCGTGCCGATCATGCTCGATTCCTCCAAGTGGAGCGTGATCGAGGCGGGCCTCAAATGCGTACAGGGCAAGGGGGTGGTCAACTCGATCTCGATGAAGGAGGGTGAGGAGGAGTTCTTGCGTCAGGCGCGCCTGTGCCGCCAGTACGGCGCCGCGGTGATCGTCATGGCCTTCGACGAAAAGGGTCAGGCGGATACCTTCGAGCGCAAGACCTCGATCTGCAAGCGCGCCTACGATCTGCTCATCGGTATCGGCTTCCCGCCCGAGGACATCATCTTCGACCCCAACATCTTCGCCATTGCTACCGGCATCGAAGAGCACGACAACTACGCCGTCGATTTCATCGAGGCGGTGCGCTGGATTCGAGACAATCTGCCGCATGCAAAAACGAGCGGTGGCGTCTCCAATGTGAGCTTCAGCTTTCGCGGCAACAATGCCGTGCGCGAAGCCATCCACACCGTTTTCCTGTACCACGCCATCCGCGCCGGCTTGTCGATGGGCATCGTCAATGCCGGCATGCTGGGCGTGTACGACGACCTCGACCCGGCGCTGCGCGAAAAGGTCGAGGACGTGGTGCTCAACCGCCGCCCCGGCGCGGGAGAGGCGCTGGTCGACTTCGCGCTCACCGTCAAGGCCGGCGCCAGCAAGGACACCGGGCCGGATCTGACCTGGCGCGAAATGGCCGTCGAGGCGCGCCTGTCGCATGCGCTCGTCAAGGGCATCACCGACTTTGTCGTCGAGGACACCGAGGAAGTCCGTGCGCGATTCGAGGCCGAGGGCAAGCCGCCACTGTCGGTGATCGAAGGGCCGCTGATGGACGGCATGAGCGTGGTCGGCGACCTGTTCGGCGCCGGCAAGATGTTCCTGCCGCAGGTGGTCAAATCGGCGCGCGTCATGAAGCAGGCTGTGGCGCACCTGATTCCCTACATCGAGGCGGAAAAGCTGCGCACCGGCGCGACCAGCAAGGGCCGTATCGTAGTCGCCACCGTGAAGGGCGATGTCCATGACATCGGCAAGAACATCGTCGGTGTGGTGCTCGGTTGCAACGGCTACGAAGTGATCGATCTGGGTGTCATGGTGCCGGCAGAAAAAATTCTCAACGCGGCGCGCGAGCATGGCGCGCAGGCGATCGGGCTGTCGGGGCTCATCACCCCCTCGCTCGAGGAGATGAGCCATGTGGCGGCGGAGATGAAGCGGCAGAATTTCGCCCTTCCATTGCTCATCGGCGGCGCCACCACCAGCCGCGCGCACACTGCCATCAAGATCGCCCCGCATTACGACAATCCGGTGATCTACGTGCCCGACGCTTCGCGTGCGGTCGGCGTCGTCACCTCGCTGCTGTCGGCAGACGGTGGTGATCGCTTCTGCGCCGAGGTGGCGGCCGACTACGCCAAGATCCGCGACCAGCACGCGCGCAAGAAAGGGGTGCAGCTGGTGCGTCTGGCGGAGGCGCGCGCCAACGCGTTTGACCCGCTGATCGACGGCTACACGCCGGTCGAGCCCAACACCCAGGGCATCATGGCCTTCGATGTCGATCTCGACGATCTGCGCCCCTATATCGACTGGGGTCCGTTCTTCCAGACTTGGGATCTGGCCGGAAAATTCCCGCAGATTCTCGAGGACGAAGTCGTCGGTGAAACGGCGCGCGGGGTTTACGCCGACGCGCAGACGATGCTCGACCAACTCATCTCGCAGGAATGGATACAGGCCAAAGCCGTGTTCGGCATCTTCCCGGCCAACAGCGTCGGCGACGACATCGAGCTCTACGCCGACGAAAGCCGCGACGAAGCGATGATGACCTGGTTCGGTCTGCGCCAGCAGCATGTGCGGCCGAGCGGTAAACCGCACTGGTGTCTGGCCGATTTCATCGCGCCCAAGTCATCGGGCGTGAGCGACTGGTGCGGTGCCTTCGCGGTGACCGCCGGGCTCGGCATCGAGCATATGCTCGAGGAGTTCCACGAGGCGCATGACGACTACCATGCGATCATGCTCAAGAGCCTCGCCGACCGGCTGGCCGAAGCCTGTGCGGAATGGCTGCACGAGCGTGTGCGCAAGGAATTCTGGGGTTACGCCAGCGACGAGACGCTCGACAATCAGGCGCTCATCAAGGAGCAGTACCGCGGCATCCGCCCCGCGCCGGGCTATCCGGCGTGCCCGGATCACACCGTGAAGGCAGCGCTGTTCAAGTTGCTCGACGTGCCGACCAACACCGGAATGAGCATTACCGAGTCCTTCGCGATGATGCCTGCGGCGTCGGTGAGCGGTTTCTACTTCGCCCACCCTGAAAGCCACTATTTTGCGGTCAGCAATATCGGTGAGGATCAGCTCGCCGACTGGGCCGAGCGCACCGGCCTGGGCGTCGACTCGGCGCGCCGCTGGCTGGCGCCGCTGTTGTGAAAGCGAAGCGCAACGGGCAGGCGCTGCCCGCGGCAGCAGAGGAGGCACTTGCCGCTGGCCGCGTGATCGAGGCGATCAAGATCGTGCGCGCCGAGAGCGGCGTGGGCCTGGCCGAAGCGCGTCAACGGGTGGCCGCGGCGCAGCGTCACGCCGCCGCGCCCCATGGCCGCGTCGATGACGCGCTGCCGCCGGCGGCGATCGCGGCGCTGGAACGCGGCAAGGTCATCGAGGCGGTCAAAGCGGTGCGCGCGGCGCGCGGTGAGGGCCTCAAGGCGGCCAAGGCCGAAGTCGACCGCTATCGCGCGGCGCATCCCGAGACGCGCCACCCCGTGCATATGAACGAATCGCATGGCGGCCGCACGCTGCTGATCGGCGTGCTGATCGCTGCGGCGGTCTGGTTATTGCTGCGCTGAGCGCGCGGCTCAGCCGGCGTCCGGCCCGAGGCAGTCGTTCCACAACTTGAGCTTGAACTGGCCGCGGCTGTCCGACGACGCCCATGCCTCATCGACCACGTCGTCGGCTGACTGGCCGATGCGCCTGAAATAGTTGGTCACGTACGATTTACTGCGGCGCAATGCCTTGAGCTCGAGCGCCCGGCCGCCGATCAGCTGGCGGTTCATGCAACTGCGCGCGAGGCCGAGACGTTCTGCCGGCATGTCCGCCAGCCGCACGGCGCAGCGATGGAAGAAATCGACGGCGTAATCCCACACATCGTCGATTTTATCGGCATAGACCTGGCGCACCGTGGAGATATTCAGCGCCTCGTGGCGGCGTCCCGCATACAGGGCGATCGCCGCGTCGAGCGGTTTGCCGGCCTTGCGCCGCTCGGCGGCATGCATCGCCGTGTCGGCAATCGCCAGGCACACCGTCATGCGCTTCTTCTCCGCCGCAGTGTAGCCATACAGAGGCGCCGCCGGTTCGCCTTCGCCTTCGCCAAACCACGGCTCCGTCGCCTCGTCGGGCGCCTCGTAACCGGGGTCGAACGGATCCGGCACCGTCAGCGGCGGCTGCTCTGCGCCGGGCGCGGGTGCGGGTGCCGGAAACGGATCGGGTTTCGACGGTGTCTTGGGCGCATGGAGCGGAACGCTCGTACAGGCGCTCAGCGTTACGAGCAGGCTGGCGACGACGAGCGTCCTGGTGCGGGGGGGCATTGCAAATCCTCGGTGGGAAAGAAAGTTTCTTAAATTAAGGGGAGCGGCCAAGTATCGGCCACCCTCCGGCGCCCTTCAAGCGCACTTTGCAAAATTGTCTTCAGCAGCCCATGTAACGACCGTGGCGGTGGTTGACGCCAATCACCATGTTGAGAGCCATCGAGGCAAGCATCGACAGCGCTGCCGCGGGCACGCCGATGACCCAGGCGGCGGCGCCGAGAATGATCACATCGAAGAACATTTGCACCGTGCCGGCCCGCCAGCCGCGCCGCTCCTGCAGGTACACCGCCAGCACACCGATTCCACCGAGGCTGGCGCGGTGGCGAATCAGGATGAGCAGGCCGGTGCCGATCAGCAGGCCGCCCGCGATCGCGGCAAACACGCCATTGATGCGCTCGATGTCGATCAGCCCGGGCAGAAGTTCGGTCGTCAGCGAAAGCAGCGTGACCGCGATGAAGGTCTTGATCGTGAATGCTTGGCCCATGCCGCGCCAGGCGAGCCAGTAGAAGGGCAGGTTGAAGGCGAAGAACAAGGCGCCGAAATTCCACCCCGACAGATAGTGGGCGAGAAAGGCGACTCCGACCGTGCCACCCATCGGGATTTCGGCGGTCCGCAACATCAACACGCCGAGTGCCACCAACAGACTGCCGATAAAAAGCGCAAGCCCGTCTTCATACAAAGTGTGCGGAGCGAGGGCGAGGGCGGGCGTGTCGGACATGGCGGCGCGGGCGGCGGACGAGACGGCATCATAGCCGCCGCCACACCGCCGCGATAGCACCGCCTCGCGCGGCGCGGCGATGCCGGCGGGAGTGGCGCTCGCCAGTGCGGTCGAACTCGTCTATTGTTAAAGGCATCAGCAGGCGGTCAGCGGAGGCAGCGCCATGCAGGGGGTTTTCGTCAGTTATCGACGGCAGGATAGCCAGAGCGCGGCGGGCCGTCTCTCCGATCACCTCAAGGAGCACCTCGACGGTGTGCCGATATTCCGTGATGTGGAGACGATCGAACCCGGTGTCGATTTCGTCGAAGCGATCGAGCGCGCGCTCAAATCCTGTGGTGTGTTGCTTGCGGTGATCGGTCCTCGCTGGATCGATGCGCAGGACAGCGATGGCAATCGCCGGCTCGACGACGCCGGCGATTTCACCCGTCTGGAGATCGCCACGGCGCTCAAACGCGGTGACGTACGCGTCATTCCGGTGCTCGTTGAGGGGGCCGAAATGCCTGCCACTGACCGCTTGCCGGACGATCTTGAGGCGCTTGCTCGGCGCAACGCGATCGAACTGACCGACAAGCGTTGGGATTTCGATGTCTCGCAACTCGTCGACACGCTGCGCAAGGTCCTCGAAGTGCCTGAGCGGGCCGAACCGGTGCCGCCACCGCCCCCGCCCGTGCACAGCGGCAGTTCGCGCAAGGGATGGATTGGCGGCGCGCTGGCGGCTGTCATTGCGCTCGGCGTGATTGGTGCGTTCGTCGAGGAGGAGCCCGACTCGCTGCCGGTGCTACCCGACGCAAACGTCGAATCCCAGTCCGACCCCGTGCCAGATCCGGTAATTGCACCGGCTGCGGCGAGTGAGGTCGACCTCACCGGCTTCTGGCGCGATACGGAAAACACGAACACGCTCGAAATCGTCCAGCGAGGGGGCACGATCGAGTTCAAGGGACAGGCCGAGGATGGCTACGTGACCGGTGGTGGCAAGATTTCCGGTCTTGTCGGGGAGGCGCGCTATACGGTCGATGGGCACCCGTGGGAGGCGACCCTGAACATCAGCCCCGACGGCTCGCGCATCAACGTAGCGGAACGCAACCCGGCGACCGGCGAGCGATACGCCTGGTCGCTGGTGCGCGCGCGCTGACGCTGATTCAGGCCGCCGTGCCGGAGCCCAGCGGGCGCGTGAGGCGTGCACGCAGGCGGGTGAGCAGCGAACCCATGCCCGCGGCGCTGATTTCAGGTGCGTCGACCAGCGTGTCGGCATCGCGCCGCGCCGGCCCGGCGAGGCCGATTGCCGCGCAGGCCGAATAGAAGGCGAACACATAGCGCTGCGGCAGACCGAGCCGTTCGCTGAGTGCCAGCAGACTGATCGGGTGGTTGAGCCACAGCGCAGCGATGCGCAGCGCATGCGGCGGCGCCACCAGCGTGGTCAGATCGGGAAGGTGCTGTAGATAGACCGGCGCGTCGAGCACAACGCCCTCGGGCACGCGACCGCGTGCGCTCCACAACGCCATCTTCCACAGCAGCGCATTGCGCGTGACTGCTCGTGGCGGGCAGGTCGGGTCGGCGTCCGCCGGCACCGGGTCGATGCGCACTTCCGCGGCGTTGACCTCGACCACGCACAGCGAGCGCAGATGGGTGTCCGCCATGTCGATGTGTACCAGGCCATTGCCGGGCGGAATGATCCAGCGCCCCCAAACGCCCGACAGTGCCATCGCCTGACCGCGCGTGTCGGCCTGCTTTGCGGCGCCTTGCACGATGCCTTGCAGGAAGGTTTCCGGGCGGTAGCTGGCGCGTGCCCAGGTGCCTGCATCGTCCGGGTCGACATCGCCGGCGGTGCCGGTGAAGTCGCGGTCGAAACGGGCGTCGGGCGGCGTGCGCTGAACGCGTTCGGGCGGCGGCCGGCCGCGTGCGGCGAGTGCATCCGCCTGGCTGTCGTCCGGCAGGTGAAGGCGGCGGCGCACGCTTTGCACGGCGCGCGCGACACCTGCTGGGCGCAGCGGCTTGCGCACGAACAGCGCTTCGTCGGTGTGGTTGATGCTCAATTCGATGAGTGGCGCGTCGGGCCAGCGCTCACGCGCTTCGGCCAGCCGCGCGGTGACATCACCGCGGTCGAGATCGACGACGATTGCCTGCGCTCGCTCATTCTCGACGAGCACGCAACGCGATTTGAGCCCGACACGGAAAAAATCCCGCAACATCGAGTGTGAGCGTTCGTCCATCCATGGCGCGGCGACGCGCAATGGCGGCGGCGCATCCGGCGGTGTCGCCTGCGCCGTCTGCGTGTCGGGCGGCAGGGTTTCGGGTGGCGGATCGAGTGGCTCGGTCATCGCTTCTCTCGCGGGGCCCTCGGCGGGCGATCAGTGGGCTGCGCGCAAGACGCGCCGAAGAAATATCGGCATCGGCGCTAACGACTTGAGAGCGCCGCGCCGCCCGATGGGGCTGCCGCTGGCGGCCCGTGGACGCGGCCTAGGGCCGCACCGGCCGAAGGAGGAGGATTTGCCCGGGGAGGATTCGATCCGCATTCGGCACGCGCGCCGCGTTGTCGCGCTGAAACTGCCGCCACAGACGAGCATTGCCAAAGATGCGCGCGGACATGGGGGCGCGCGTGACGGAGTCTCCGTGTGCGTATCGCCGCGTGCGCCAAGTCGGTCGGCGCCAGGCGGCGTTCACGCGGCGTGCGGCGAGAGCGAGTTCTGGCCGCGTTCCGGGTTCGGTTCGACCTGGCAGTGCAGTCGTTGCGACAACTCGTCGGCGCCGCCGATGTAGTGCCCGTCGAGCCAGATCTGCGGCACTGTCACCGGCGTTCGCGGACCGATGATGGGTTTGACGCGTGCCAGCATTTCATAAAGCGCGCGCGGTTCACGCACCACGTCGTGATAGCGGTAGTCGATGCCGGCCGCCTCGAGGTACTTTTTTGCGCGCGTGCAGTGCGGGCAGGTGGCTTTACCAAAAAGATGGTTGCCGCTCAGCGGCACGCGTGCGGCGGCGGCATTGATCACCGCCTGGGTGAGCACGCCGCGATTGAGCGCCTCGCCCTGGCTCACCACCTTGCCCTCGACCATGACGATCGGCGCATGCCAACCGCCTTTTGCGAGCGGCTCCCACCAGTGGCTGAGCCAGTCACGCGTTTCCATGGTCACTGCGATGCCCTCGAGCTCATGGGCCAGCGTGTCCTGGATGACGTCGCGGGTGAGCGCGCATTCGCCGCAGGGAATCTTGACCTTGAACGGCCCCCACTGGCCGGCCCAGCGATAGACCACGATGGTCACGGCGTTGGTGTTCGGGGCAGCCTCGGTCATGTCGGTCTCCACGATAAATATTCGGCTTGTGGATTCAGACCGCCGAGCGGGCCGCGCGCTTACACCGGCAGATGCGTTAGCACGTGCTCGCCTTGTCGCAGGTCGAGGCAGCCTGGGTCGTGGCGACAACGGGATGCGCGCCGTCGAGCCAGCCGACAATGCCGCCCTTGACGTTGTAAACCTTGGCATAACCCGCCTGTTCCGACAGCAAGCGGCTGACCGCCGCGGAGCGTCTGCCGCTGCGGCAGATCAACACCACCGGCTGGTCGGCAGCCGCGATCGCGCTGAGTTTTTTCAGCCATGCCTCGGGCTCGGCCTGCCCGCGCGCGTCGAAGAAGGTCAGCAGATGACTGCCCGGCAACACGCCGGTCTCTTCCCATTCGGGTGCGGTGCGCACATCCACCACCGCCACGCCGGCGGCCTGCAGGCGCGCGAGTTCGCCGTCGTCGATGTCGATGACTTCGGCGTGCACGGCGGTCGCGGCAATCAGCGAGAGCAGGAACAGGGTGAATTGGCGCATTGGTACTGTCCAGTGGATCAGGGTGTTCTAAGTATAGATTACGTGCGGGGCGTGCCTGCAATGGCAGCCCGCTCCCTCGCCTGATTGCTTGCCAATGTTCGAGCAACTACCTCATTGGTCGGCTGGACGCCTAGCAGGCGCTGGTTTATCTGTCCTTCGTGCCGGTCGCCGTGGTCGGGTACTGGCCCGGCCGCCCAATGGGGCGTCGTGTCGGCGAGCGCTTTCGTCCGCTGGTGGTGGGCGTATGCGTGGTGTCCGCGGTGATCGCCCTAAGGGGCAATTTGCTGCATCTGTGAGTCATCAGGCGGCGTGGCGCCGGGCCCAGGCGAGCGCGTCTTCGAGACGGTCGTTGCCCCAGAACAACTCGTCATCGACGATAAAGTTGGGCGCGCCGAACAAGCCAATTTCGGCGCCACGCTCAACTTGCGCGCGCAGCGAGGCCTTGTTTTCCGGCGACACGGCGCGCTCCAGCACGCTGTCGGCGGGCAACTGGAGACCGTTGAGGATGTCGGCAATCACCGCGCGATCGCCGATGTCGCGATCTTCGGCAAAATTCGCCGCCATCGCCGCGCGCGAAAACGGTTCCACCCAGTCTTCATTCTGACCGAGGTGGGCGACGCGGCAGGCCAACAGG